>JAQBZV010000084.1 GCA_027728145.1 Actinomycetota bacterium
GTTCTCGGACGAACTCTTGCCACATACCAAATCACCATCCGGGATGAGGCAGGAAACAGGCTTTCGACGGTGCGAATGACGAACTACATCAGGGACGCGAAGCCCTAGATGTCAGGATTGTCTGACTTTTCCGCCAACTGGTCGATGACAGTTTGAGCGACCTCTTTCATGGTCAAACGACGGTCCATCGACGCTTTTTGGATCCACCGGAACGCCTCAGGCTCCGTAAGCCCCATGGTGTTGTTCAAAATACCTTTCGCGCGATCCAATATTTTCCGGGTCTCAAGGCGCTCGGACATGTCGGCGACCTCGTCCTCCAAAGCCTGGATTTGCGCGTACCGGCCCAGCGCGATGTCTATCGCAGGGATCAAGTCGCTCGGAGTGAAGGGCTTCACCACATAGGCAAGAGCGCCCGCCTCGCTCGCTCGCTCCACCAGTTCTCGTTGCGAAAAGGCGGTGAGTAGCACCACAGGGGCAATCTTCTTTTTCGTGAGGATCTCTGCTGCAGAAATCCCGTCCATGAGGGGCATCTTGACGTCCATCACGACCAAATCAGGGCGAAGTTCCTCAGCGAGAGCCACAGCTTTCTCGCCGTCAGCTGCCTCAGCAATGACCTCAAAACCGTGATCCCGGAGTGTTTCCACGATGTCAATCCGGATCAGAGATTCATCCTCTGCGACGATGACACGCTTCGGGGAGACAGATCCGGGGGGCTTTTCACTCACGGGTCGAGCCTACGGTATGGTCATTACGCACACTCGTGTGCGACAGGCCGGATTGGCGGAATGGCAGACGCGGAGCACTCAAAATGCTTTGTCCGAAAGGGCGTGTGGGTTCAAATCCCACATCCGGCACACACAACTAGGCGATCGCCACTGACTCTTGTTGGCCGATGACGTGGACTCTCAGATCATTGGTCGTTCCAGCGGTTCCCGGAGGGGAACCCGAAATGACCACGACCTTGTCCCCCACTTCCACCAACCCATTTTCTAGCAACGCTTTATCGACCTGGGGAAACATCTCGTCAGTGTGCTTGACCCGTGGGGTGGCAAACGATTCGATGCCCCAGGTCAACGCGATGCGTCGTCTGGTGTCCTCGGCGGGAGTGAAGGCAATCATCGGAATACGCGAGCGCAGCCTGGACATGCGACGGGCAGAGTCACCGGACTCGGTAAAGACACAGAGGAACTTGGCCTCCACAAACTCCGCTACTTCCGCAGCTGCAAGGGTGATGGCACCGCCTTGGGTTCGCGGTTTGGTTCCCAACGGTGGGATTCTCCCCAAGCCATGTTCCTCAGAAGAAGCGAGGATACGAGCCATCGTGGCGACCGTCACCGCTGGGTACTTCCCCACGCTGGTCTCACCGCTGAGCATGACAGCATCGGCGCCATCAAGCACCGCATTTGCCACATCAGACGTTTCCGCACGAGTAGGCACGGGCGCATCGATCATGGATTCCAACATTTGGGTGGCAACAATGACGGGTTTGGCCATCTTCCGGGCCATCTCAATCGCCATTTTCTGGACGATGGGGACGGTCTCCGGCGGCAGCTCCACACCGAGGTCCCCACGGGCGACCATGATTCCGTCGAACGCGTCCACAATTTCCTCGAGCGCATCGACAGCTTCCGGCTTCTCGATTTTGGCAATGACCGGGCATGAGCGGCCCTCTTCCCGCATGATTTCCCGCACTCGGTCGACATCAGACGCGCTCCGCACAAAGCTCAAAGCTATGTAGTCGCATCCAAGGCCAAGTCCCCAGCGGAGGTCCGATTCGTCCTTGTCAGAGAGCGCCGGCGCTGAGACAGCGACACCGGGCAGGTTGATGCCCTTGTTGTTGGACACCATGCCCCCGACTATGACCTTGGTGATGACGTCTTCTGCTCCCGAGGACACCGCTTCTAAACGAACTTTTCCGTCGTCAATGAGAAGGGTGTCGCCTGGTCGAACATCCCCCGGTAGACCCTTGTAGGTAGTTCCTACGAGCTCCTTAGTCCCCTCCACATCTCGTGTCGTGATGGTGAAAGTGTCGCCATTCTTGAGTTCGTGGGGACCATCAGCAAACTTCTCTAACCGAATTTTTGGGCCCTGAAGGTCAACCAGCACGCCAACCGGCCTCCCGGCATCGTCAGCGGCGCGACGAACCGTCGCGTAGATCTCTTCGTGCACGTCCCTAGCCCCGTGGGACAGGTTCATCCGAAAGATGTTTGCCCCGGCATCCAACACCGCCGTGATGTCGTCATAGCTCGAAGTGGCAGGGCCAAGAGTGACCACAATTTTGGCGCGTCGCATGGATTCCTTTGGTGGTGTTAGACGTGCAGGGGCTGATCTGTTGCCTTGACGGGCGCTGGTAATAGCGTACTGCCTTCAAGGAACCGATCGACCTCTGCGGCGACGGCTCGTCCCTCCGCGATTGCCCACACAATCAGCGACGCTCCACGCCCAGCATCGCCGGCAACAAACATCCCGGGCACATCAGTTGCGTACGAGGAGTCACGGGCAATATTGCCCCTCCCATCAACGCCGAGACCTATCTGCTCCTCGACTTTTTCGTGCTCGGCTCCGCGATACCCGAGCGCCAGGAGCACTAAGTCAGCCGGAATTTCACGCTCGGTTCCGGGAGCCGGGAACCTACCTCCGTCGCGGTACTCCGTTTCACACACCACAATCGCTCGAACCTCCCCCGCGTCATTCCCGAGAAACTCAACAGTTGACGCGAGGAACTCACGCGCCCCGCCCTCTTCGTGAGCGCTTTGCACCTCAAACAAAATCGGGTCGAGCGGCCACGGTGTGTCGGAGGGTCGCTCGTCTGGAGGCTGCTTTCCAATGGCGAGCATGGTGGTCGACAACGCATTCTGGCGGTGTGCGGTGCCCAAGCAGTCTGCTCCGGTATCCCCGCCACCGAGGATGACAACGTGCTTACCTTCAGCCTGAATCAGATCTGCTGGGTTGTCACCGGCTTGGACCTTGTTCGAGGGGGTCAAGTACTCCATGGCATGGTGAATGCCCATCAAGTGGCGACCGGGGATGTCAATGTCTCGGGGAATGCTGGCACCCGTCGCGATAATGACGGCGTCGTAGCGCTCCCGGATGTCGTCCCAGGTAATGTCAACGCCCACTTCCACACCGGCACGGAAGCGTGTGCCCTCTGCTTGCATCTGAGCCAGCCTCTGGTCGAGGTGGATCTTTTCCATCTTGAAATCCGGAATTCCGTAGCGAAGAAGACCGCCGATACGGTCGTCGCGTTCAAACACTGCAACCGTGTGTCCCACACGGGTCAATTGTTGAGCAGCCGCGAGACCTGCGGGACCACTTCCCACCACGGCAACCGTTTTGCCGGTAAGTCGCTCGGGTGGAACTGGATGAACCCAGCCTTCCTCCCACGCTTTGTCAATAATCGACACTTCAACCTGTTTGATGGTGACTGGGGGCTGGTTGATCCCCAGCACGCAGGACGACTCACACGGCGCGGGACAGAGGCGACCGGTGAACTCTGGAAAGTTGTTGGTTTCGTGGAGGCGCTCAATGGCCTGGCGACCATCACCCCTGCGTACGAGGTCGTTCCATTCGGGAATCAGGTTCCCCAGGGGACAACCCTGATGGCAAAAAGGAACACCACAGTCCATACACCGAGACGCCTGACGGGTGAGGGCTCCTGGGTCTCTGGGTCCGTAGACCTCTTTCCAATCGCCGATGCGCACCTCCACCGGGCGCCTCGAGGGCAGCTCTCGGCCGGTGTATTTCATAAAACCACGAGGGTCACCCACCAGTCACCTCCAGGATCCTGCTCCACACTTCATCCCCATTGGGGTCGAGGCCTTCGCGTTCGGCGTCTTCTCGCGTCCGGAGAACTGCCTGGTAGTCGCGTGGTGTGACCTTGACGAAACTCTCGACGGTGCCAGCGCCATCCGCCAGTAGCCGCTGTGCCAGCGGAGATCCGGTGAGCGCGTGATGGCGCGAGAGAAGATCCATCAGGATCTCCTTATCAGCACTGCCCAGAGGCCCCACCTCGAGTTCCCCTGAATTCAGTGCCTCGCGATTGATCCGCTCGGAACGAAGCTTCCAGACATAGGCGGTACCACCGGACATGCCAGCTCCTAAGTTTCGCCCGGTTTCACCCATGATGACCGCGAGCCCACCGGTCATGTATTCCAGGGCGTGGTCTCCGACACCCTCGACTACTGCGGTTGCGCCGGAGTTTCGAACCAGGAACCGCTCCCCCACAACACCGGAGATGAACATCGAGCCAGAGGTCGCTCCATAGCCAATAACATTGCCCGCAATCACGTTGCGCTCGGGCGGGAAAAGTGACCCCTCCGCTGGCCGCACGATGACCGACCCGCCAGAAAGACCCTTCCCGACATAGTCATTCGCGTCCCCCCACAGGGTCAGCGTGATTCCACCGGGAAGGAAAGCCCCCAGTGACTGGCCAGCTGCCCCCTTCAGGGTGATCTGAATACTGTCAGCGGGGAGACCGTGCTCGCCGTGCGCTTTGGTGACCTCATGCCCCAGCATCGTGCCCACTGCGCGCTCAGTGTTCCGAATCTCGCGTTCGATGCGAACCCGCTCCCCCGCCACCAAAGCCGGCTGAGCGAGGCGGATAAGTTCATTGTCGAAGTGCTCGTCGATTTCGTGGTCCTGGTCTTCGTTGCGGTGA
>JAQBZV010000085.1 GCA_027728145.1 Actinomycetota bacterium
GATTGGTCCATAGGTGAGGTCTCGGTCTTTCACCAGACCCAATTCCATTGCAGACCTCGCGGCCCGAAGAACTTTGTTATCGGCATCGAGAACGATGCCCGTGGCACCAATGACCTCGAGCGCTGTGTCGACACCATCGGGCACCGGCTGTTCGAGAACTGTTTCCGCACGGCGCTGCCACCGCAGAGCGAGCACGACCATGCTCGCGAGGGCGATGCCCAACGCGATGCCGATTCCTAGGCTCCAGCCAGAGGACCAGAACAGCTCCATAAGTGCCTAGCCTACGGCGTGAGGCTGAGCTTGCTGAGGGTGTGGAGCGCTAAACTGGCTCCCACAGAGCGAGTGTTAAGCAAAGCCTCACCGTTTGTTAACCCAACTGTGGGGGACTTGAGTTCACACCGACAACGCTCGACCAAGGAGCATAATGCGCGACCTATTCCAACAAGAATTGCGGGAAGTACAAGACCAACTCGTCTCGATCGCCGAGCTCGTTGCTTCCTCCATCACCGACGCCGTAGAAGCCTTCAACAAGTCGGATGTGACGCTCGCCGAGTCTGTCATCGCCCGCGACAACCAGATTGATGACGCCGTTATCCAGCTCGATGAGCACGCCATCACCATCCTGGCTCGCCAGTCACCCGTGGCGAAGGACCTCCGCATCGTCGTGAGTGCACTTCGCATTAGTTCATCGCTGGAGCGAATGGGCGACATGGCCGAGCACCTGGCCCAGCTCGCCCGCTACCGTTTCCCCGAGAAAGTTGTTCCGAAGACCATCCGCCCCACCTTCAAAGAGATGGGTGCCCTCGACATTGGCATGGCAAACATGCTTGTCGACCTCCTCCGCAATGGTGACACCGATCTTGCCCAGAAAATTCGCGATGAGGACGACAAGGTCGATGCGTTGCACCTCTCGGTCTTTGAGACAGTACTCAGTGACACCTGGTCTCAGGAGACCGAGACCACCGTGGATGCCACGCTTGCGTCCCGGTACATGGAGCGCTTCGCCGACCACGCCGTGTCAATTGCGAAGAAGATGGTCTATCTCGCCACTGGTGAGTGGAACCCCCAAACCGGGGCCATTCAGCTCTAGCGCTTCTTTTTCCCCTGGCTTGCAACGGCCGCTGATCCGGCTTGTGCTGCCTCGGGGTCGAGGTAACGCCCAGGTCCCTTGGACTTCATGTCCTTGCTGAGCTCATAGACCAGTGGGATCCCTGTGGGGATATTGAGCTCAGCGATGTCCTCATCGCTGATTCCCTCGAGGTGTTTCACGAGACCACGCAGGCTGTTGCCGTGGGCAACGACCAAGGTCACTTTGCCCACCGCCACATCGGTGGCGATATCGGAGGACCAGTAGGGCAGCATCCGGTCAATCACGATCTTGAGGGACTCGGTCTTCGGAACAAAGGCCTCGATATCGGCATAGCGTGGGTCGCCCTGTTGAGCCCACGTGTCGGTGGGGTCAATCGGCGGGGGGGGCACATCGAAACTTCTGCGCCATAACTGGAACTGTTCCTCACCGTATTCAGCCAGTGTCTGTGCTTTGTCTTTGCCCTGCAGGGCGCCGTAGTGACGCTCGTTGAGGCGCCAGGAACGCTTCACCGGAATCCACGACCGATCGGCAGTATCCAGGGCAAAGTGTGCCGTCTGGATTGCCCGAGACAGCATCGAGGTGTGGAGGACATCGGGGAGCAAGTCGTGCTCTTTCATCAACTCACCGGCCCGCTTAGCCTCCTTGATGCCTTTCTCCGTGAGTCGAACATCCACCCATCCGGTGAAGAGGTTCTTGTGATTCCATTCAGACTGGCCATGGCGCAACAGGATGAGAGTGTGAGGCATGGTTTAAGCCTAGTGAGCAATCAGCCCTCACACTCTCGAATGGTGAGCTGTACCGCTATCTGAGTCGGCCGAGCCTCGGAATGTCTCTAGTCGCCCCAGCGTCCACGGGAACGAGAACTTCCTGGTTGGCGATGACTGTTCTCCCACCCGTCATGACGCTCAGCACCTCGTCGACAGGTGTCGTTCTCTTCAGCATCGCTAGGGCTATGGGGCCCAGTTCGTAGTGCCACGCTGCCCGGGTTATGCGACCCACGGTCTTCTCACCCAACATGACGTCATCACCTGCGGAGGGCAGCAGCGACTCTGACCCATCAAGATGCAGCAGGGTAATCCGTCGTGGTGGATGGCCCAAGTTGTGGACCTTTGCCACAGCCTCCTGGCCTCGATAGCAGCCTTTGTTCAAGTGCACGGCGGTCCGCAACCAATCAAGCTCATGAGGAAGGGTCTTGTCATCAACATCGGTCATCGTCGGCCGTGCTGCGGCGATAAACAGGCCCTCCACATGGTCGGGTGCAACGACGGGAACACTAATCTGAGCCAGCTCCTCCCGCGCGATTACCGCCGAATGCATCTCCCACTCGTGCCCCGGGTGAACGTCTTCGGCATAGCCCACTGACCCGACACCCACGCGCGGCCAGGGGTCAGAGAATCGGACACGTGGTGAGAGCCCCTCCAGGAGGGACTCCTGAGTGCTAGCAATCACCACGAGGTTCTCTGGTCGATCAAGGGCCAGATCCATCCGGAACACCATGGAGCGCAACCATGCTTCGAGTGCGTCAGCTCGCTCGGCTGAGGTGAGAAGCCACGTTGTGGCGCCGTCGTCAGTCAGGAAGAACGAGTGCTCTACGCGGCCCTGGGGGTTGAGCAATAAAGACTCCACCGTGTGACCGGGGGTGAGACCGAGAACTTCCTGGGTAATCAGACTGTTCAGCCAGATCAGACGGTCAGGTCCACTGACTGTGATGACCGCGCTGTTCTCATCGTGCACGACAGCATTACCCAGCGCGACATCGCGCTGGATACGGAGAAAATCACCGGCTGCCCTGGAAGGGCCGGAGTGCTCTGGGTGAGCGGGACTCACGCGACTAGCGCTGGCCCTCATAGAGGTTCTTGAGGACGATGAACGACACCCATCCGATGGCAATTCCCGCTAGGACCAAGAGCCCAATAAAGAAGATTTCGATGGCGAGGAGCATGCCCTTAGTCTACGACGCTCAACACCTGAAAGACCACGGCGGCGCCTGCGGTTAACAGAACACTCCCGGTTAAAGCAAGCGAAAGTCGGCTCACCAACCCTTCCCGGTGATACGCGACCACCTGCAGGATGAACGCCATGAGAAGCGATGCTGCGAGCACTGCCACCATGCTGGCAACCCGAGAGTCCACGTCCACGACAAAGCCGACAACCACAACTCCTGCGGCCGTCACAATCCAGACGGGAATCACGTTGCTCATTACATGCGCCACCCCACAATCGTAGAGCGCCGTTAGACTGAGGAGGTAAGTCATGTCAGAGCTGGGAGGTGAGCCCCATGGCCAGCATCCTCGTGTTGAGCTCTGATGAAGGCTCCAGTGTCCTTCCCGCACTCAGTCTGCTCTCACACCGAGTGCGGACGATTCCCGCCCAGCCTGCGGCTCTGGTGAACGCCCCCACGGCCGATGTTGTCATTGTGGATGCCCGCAACGATTTGGCGGGAGCCAAGGCACTGTGTCGGATTCTGACCACCACAGGCCTCTCCGCAGCCCTGTTGGTTGCAGTGAACGAGGGAGGCATGCCCGCGCTGAACAGCGAGTGGGGTTTTGACGACGTCGTGCTCGCCGGTGCTGGCCCTGGCGAAGTGGACGCAAGAATTCGATTGCTCACCACTCGGGCGAGCAAAGAGTCTGAAGACCAGATGATTTCTGCCTCCGGCGTCACCATCGACGAGGTCAGCTATCAGGCCAAAGTCAATGGTCGAGCCCTTGACCTCACCTTCAAAGAGTTTGAACTCCTGCGATTCCTCGCTGGACACCCGCAACGGGTGTTCACCAGAGAGCAACTCCTGAGTGAAGTGTGGGGGTATGACTACTTTGGGGGGACCAGGACCGTGGATGTCCACGTTCGGCGCCTTCGCGCCAAACTGGGCGACATGGAATCCCTCATCGGCACTGTGCGAAACGTCGGATACCGCTTCACGGTTGCCGACACCTCTGATGAGGTCAAGGAAAAAGAAGAATCTGAGGCTCGTAGGTCCTCTGAGGCATAAGCGCTTTACCCACCGTTTACCTTCTCACTCCCCACCCACCGACCATCGGTGACACAATGACACCCATGAATGAGACGAATCACCCGGAATACGACGTCAGTGCTGGCGTCAGTGGTGATTTTGCCGACGATTTCGAGGAAATCCCCGCACCGGAGACCGATGACCTCCCCACGGACCGCTATCTGGATCGAGAACTGAGCTGGCTTGCCTTCAATAATCGGGTGTTGGAGCTCGCGGAAGATCCCGATGTTCCTCTCCTGGAGCGGGTGAACTTCCTCGCTATTTTTGCCAGCAACCTCGATGAGTTCTTCATGGTTCGTGTTGCCGGCCTGAAGCGTCGCGTGATGACCGGTATCGCGGTGCCCACCAACACCGGGCGTTCACCCCAACAAGTACTGGATGACATCTCCGCGATGGCTCACGAGCTGCAGGAGCGCCATGCCCGAGCGTTTCATGACCTCATCAAGCCGGCACTCGATGCCGAGGATATCCACATTGAGTCCTGGAGTGATTTGGGCGAGACTGACAG
>JAQBZV010000086.1 GCA_027728145.1 Actinomycetota bacterium
GTGGCGCAGCTGGTAGCGCACCTGCATGGCATGCAGGGGGTCAGGGGTTCGAGTCCCCTCAGGTCCACATAATTTTGGAAGGTGACAGGCGATGAGCGACCCTCTGTCTAAGCGCCAGGACTATGGTTCACTCTCACTCGAAGAGGGCGCTTTGCTGCCAGATCCCCTGGAGCAGCTCACTCTCTGGGTCAAGGAGGCCGACGAGGCTGAGATTTATGAGCCAAACGCCATGGTGGTCTCGACACTTGACCCCGATGGGGAACCCTCGTCGAGGACTGTGCTGTTGAGGGGTATCGATGAGCGCGGGTTGTATTTTTACACCGACTACAGCTCCCGCAAAGGGCTCGCTTTGTTGGCTAATCCCTCGGTTTCGGTGGTGTTTCCCTGGTATCGGCAACACCGCCAGGTGATCATCTTTGGTCACGCCACACCCACTGACCCTGAGGTGTCTGACGCGTACTTCGAGACTCGTCCCCGTGGCTCCCAGATCGGGGCCTGGGCGAGTGACCAGTCGCGACCGATTGACTCCCGCGAACTCTTGGAAGCGAAAGTCCAGGAGATCGAAGCTCGGTTTGCCGGTGACGACGCGATTCCGCGCCCCGAATCATGGGGTGGCTTCCTGATCGAGCCACAGCGCATGGAGTTTTGGGCGGGACGGACCTCCCGTCTGCACGATCGCATCAGTTTTCAGCGAGACGCTGAGGGTTGGTCCATCACCCGCCTCCAGCCCTAGGGAATATTTCCCACCGGCCTGCGGTTACCTCTGGAGTCTCACCAGGTTTACCTGGTACTTTCAGGCCACGATTGTGAGGGGATAAGCCCATGAAGGATGTGTACTTCGGTCTGGGCACGTTTGGTGACGTGACCCATGGTCCCGGCGGTGTTCCCCTTCCGTATGCCGACGTTATTCGCAATGTTGTCGCCCAAGCAGTTCTCGCCGATGAGGTGGGAGTCGATGCGATCATCTTGGGAGAGCACCACCGCGATGATTTTGCGATCTCAACTCCGGAAACAATCCTTGCCGGTATCGCCACCACCACCTCTCGCATCACTCTGAGTTCAGGGGTGACGGTGTTGTCCTCGGATGATCCCATCCGGGTGTTCCAGCGATTCGCGACTATTGATGCTCTCTCCGGAGGGCGTGCGGAGATTATTGCCGGGCGCGGATCGTTCACGGAATCCTTCCCCCTCTTTGGATACGAGCTGGAGAACTACCAGGTTCTGTTCGAGGAGAAACTCAACCTTCTGTCTGAACTCCTGAAGGAGACCCCGGTGACGTGGTCGGGCACGACCAGGCCTGCCCTGTCAAACCAGGATGTTTTCCCCAAGTCTCACTCTGGAAACATTCGGACCTGGGTGGGGGTGGGCGGAAGCCCAGAGTCTGTGGTGCGCGCGGCTGGCTATGGTTTCCCTCTGATGCTCGCCATTATTGGCGGGGCACCCGAGCGCTTCGCTCCCTACGTGGACCTTTACCACCGGGCATTGGATCAGCTGGGCAAGCCTGTACAGCCCATAGGTATGCACTCACCCGGTCACATCGCCAAGACTGACGAGCAAGCCATCGAAGAGTTATGGCCACACTACGAGGCATCATTTGGCCGCATTGGGCGTGAACGTGGTTGGGCTCCCCTCACCAAGGAGCACTACCTGAACGAAGTGCACCACGGTGCACTGTTTGTGGGATCACCGGAAACGGTGGCCCGCAAAATTGCCCGGGTTGTCGGCGCTTTGGGTGTGGAGCGGTTCGACCTCAAGTACTCCACTGGCCCGATGTCTCACGAGACGCTGATGAGCAGCATCGAAATGTATGGCACAACGGTCATCCCGATGGTGCGGGACATGCTCGCGAGCGGAGTAACCGCTCACGAGGCAGCCACACGCTAGTTGATAACGGGAATCCCGCTGTAGTTGCTCGCCTGTTCAACGCTTCCACCATTGATCATGCTGGTGAAGCCCATGTTGGACATTTGAGACATGGCCTGACCGGACCGGTTACCGGAGCGGCAGTAGATGAAGTAGTCCTTCGTGGGGTCGAGTTGGCTCACCTGGGCAGCAAAGTCTGGGGATTGTACGTCGATGTTGAGGGCCCCCTCCAAGTGTCCGCCGGCGAATTCACCGGGGGTGCGAACGTCAATAATCACGGTTCCCTCTGCCAGGCCCACGGGTTCGGACGAGGTGGAACATGCGGCAACGCCCAGCGTAACGCCGAAGACCAACAGTATGGCGGTGAGAATTCTTTTCACGAGAGACCTTTCTGGAGAAGTAGAGAACACCCAGAGTATAGCAAATACCCCCAGGGGTATAGTTCAGGAGTCGTCCAGGATTCCGAGTTTCCTGAATTCTGAGGCGAGCCCCGCCCCATTGGGTGCTGACACCCACGGAATGGTGAGCGGATTGTGGGTGCGATCGAAATGCCGTCGGCCACCAGCTAGCAGGGCCTCAGGCGCCAGTAGCTCACGAATGGCAATCGCTCGGACACTCTCGGGGCGAGCCATCGCGAGCTCCGCATAGAGCGTCTCGTCGTGCTGGCCGTCGTCGCCGATCAGAATCCACTTGAGGTGAGGAAACTCCGCAGCCAATCGCTGGAGGTTGTGACGTTTGTGGGAGCGACCGCTACGAAACCAGCGGTCATGCGTGGGACCCCAGTCGGTGAGGAGCAGTGGTCCCTGGGGATAGAGGTGGCGAGAGAGAAAACGGGTGAGCGTGGCCGCCACATTCCACGCGCCCGTGGAGAGATACACCACTGGGGCGTCGGGGTTGTCTCGTTGCAGACGGTCCAGGAGAACGGCCATGCCAGGAACCGGTCGACGGGCGTTCTCATCCCGAACGAAAGAGTTCCACGCCGCCAAGAGCGGCCGGGGAAGAGCTGTCACCATGATGGTGTCATCGATATCGCAGATGATTCCTAGGTCTGTCGTTTCGGGAACGACCCGGATGCGGGCGGCAACGGGAAGTGAGTCGTCACTGGAGAGGGTGATGGTGTGCCAGCCGGGCGGTAAGTCCACCGGAATGACCTGGTCGATTACTCCGCCACGATCAGCCGTAACCTCGAACTCCTCTTCGCCAATGTGGATAGTGACGAGTGCTCCGGCGACGGGAACCCCAGTGAAGCTGCGCCAGCCACGCACTTTTCGCTGCTTCCCGGTGCTACTCGGGCGAGGCTTCAGAAGGAGAACCCGAGACAGCACGCGAATCCAACCCCCAGAGCCATAGCCGGTGAAGGGCATGATGTGGCTGGTGTGACCTCGGGAGCGAACCCACTGTGCTCTCCGGCTCTGAAACCAGTCCTCGAGCGTGGAAGCGCGATGGATTTTCCCAGCGGTTTCCGGGGAATTTGTCGAGGAATTTTTATCCACAGGCATTAGCTTTGCAGACATCGAGGCGGTGAACTTTTCACTAAGCTCACTCTGACCGCATCGTGTTGCAACAATGTGAATATCATTCTTGTCAACAGCGCGACAGTGGCCTCGTTATTGTTTCGAGGCAGTCCCCAAGAAGGGTGTGTGTGCCATCAGCATCGTCGATAAGCCCGTGTCCTACTCTCCTTCGACCCCTATTCGGGTTGAGCCCGTTCAAGCGCGGAGTGCTGCCAGGGTGGGAGCGCTGCTCGATGCTGCGTGTCAGACCATGCACGAGGTGGGCTATGAACAGCTGACCACGGCCATGGTGGCCGAGCGCGCGGGAGCATCGATTGGAACGGTGTATCGCTACTTCCCCGATCGTGTTGCTGTCTTGCAGGCCGTGGCCGCTAGAAACCTCGAGAGGGTGACGCAGGCTTTGCGCGCAGACCTCACCAAGAATGCGCCCGCCACCGTGAACGCTGCGCTTCGCACAGCGCTGGACACTCTCACGCGCTTTTTCCGGGAAGAACCAGGATTTCGTTCATTGCGAGTCGGGGATGTCCTGGACATCCGCCCACTGGCGGGCAGCCGCGGTGGTAACGCCGAAATCGCAGCCGTCATCAAGGACTATCTCCACGATGCTCACGGCCTCCGTCTTGATTCGGCAGGGCGAGTAGCTATCGAGACCGCGGTTGATGTGGTGGATGCCCTCCTGGGTAGAGCATTCATGCATTCAGACCGCGGCGAGAGCACCGTGCTGTCTGAGGCCCAAAGGGTGTCCCAGTGCCTTGTTCAGGAGTTCACTACCTAAGTTTCGGCTCGCACCACACGCTTCTTCCCTGAGTGTCCTATGGGAGTTGTCGGCTTCGGGTTCGCGAGATCTGGCCCTGGCTGGTTGACTAGAGGATTCCTGGTTGCCCACAAGCCTTGCGGAGTTTAAACATGATTCAGTTCAGCTCCGTGCGCAAAGAATACGCGGGCGACACGGTCGCCGTGGAAGGTTTCACCATGACGGCCCCCACCGGGTCCGTCACCGTCTTGGTCGGGTCCAGTGGTTGCGGGAAGACGACCCTGCTTCGAATGGTTAATCGCATGGTGGACCCCACCTCCGGCGTGATATCCATCGATGGCACGAGTGTGGCGGAGCGTGACCCGGTGGAGCTGCGCCGCTCAATCGGCTACGTGATGCA
>JAQBZV010000087.1 GCA_027728145.1 Actinomycetota bacterium
AGGACAGGGCGGCGGCTGTGGGCTCGTTGATGATGCGCAAAACGTTCAACCCCGCGATCTCACCAGCTTCTTTGGTTGCCTGACGCTCAGCGTCGTTGAAGTAAGCGGGGACGGTGATGACGGCATCCGTCACGGATTCGCCGAGGTACTGCTCAGCATCGCGCTTGAGCTTTGCCAAAATTCGGGCGGAAATCTCCTGGGGGGTGTATTTCTTGTCGTCCACCTCCATCGTCCAGTCAGTTCCCATGTGACGCTTCACGGACGAGATCGTTCGCTCCACGTTGGTCACTGCCTGACGCTTGGCGGTTTCTCCCACGAGAATCTCGCCGTCTTTCGTGTATGCCACGACGGAGGGAGTCGTGCGAAGACCCTCAGCGTTGGCGATAACGGTGGACTCGCCACCCTCAAGTGCGGACACCACCGAGTTGGTAGTTCCTAAGTCAATTCCTACTGCGCGTGCCATCTGGCCTGCTCCTTACTGTCTGTAGTGTCGCCAAATCTAAGTCGGCGTGACTCAAGTTTGCAATATGAGTCGACCCTTGTCAAGTTTTCCGAGAAAATATGAGTCAGTGTGGCTCATATTGTTTTCTGACAGTGGCTTTGCTTTATTTACCCAAAATTTGCCCTGGGGCAGTACGGTTCTCTCATGACCAACGACGGTTCGCCCGCGCAGGGCACTCCCTCCTTTTTCACCAACACTGACGCCCTGCCGGTTGTGGGACTCACCGGTAACGAAGGCAAAGTCATCCCCCGCAAGCGGGTGTGGTCCTGGGCGTTCTGGGACTGGGCCACCCAGCCCTTCAACACCGTTCTCATCACGTTCGTGTGGGTTCCGAGCTTCCTCACCAGCACCTTCTTCATCGATCCCGACGTGGTGGGAACCGCGGGAGAGGATGCGGCACTCGGCCAACTGGCCAGCAACCTGGGATACGGCATCACCGCTGCCGGTCTCTTGATCGCACTCCTCGCTCCAGTTCTGGGACAGCGAGCGGATCGAACCGGCCAACAGAAGTCGCAGCTTTTCCTCTTTACCGCTCTGCTCATCGCCGCTCAACTGGGAATGGTGTTCGTCCAGCCCGGCGCGGAATGGTTCTGGATGGGTGTTGCCCTGATAGCTATCGGGAGCATTTTTGGGGAAATAGCCGGCGTGAGCTACAACGCACTCCTGGTGTCGATTTCCACACCCAAGACCGTGGGTAAAGTCTCCGGTTTGGGCTGGGGTTTTGGCTACCTGGGGGGCATCATTGCTCTCGCCGCTGTGGTAGGCCTCATTCTGGGTGGGGTCTTGGATGGCGCTGTTGCCTCGACGTTCCAGCTGATCGCCCTCGGGGCAACCATCTGGACGGTCATCTTTGTTATTCCCATTTTTGTGAACGTTCCCGAGCCCCCCAAGCTGACTGCTGCGGAGAAGGTCGGGTTCTTCCGCAGCTACGTGGAGCTCGGCCGGAGCATCGTGAGGCTCTGGAAAGACAGCCGACCTACCTTTTGGTTCCTTCTGGCCAGCGCCGTCTATCGCGATGGGCTCTCCGCTGTCTTTGTCTTTGGATCGGTAGTCGCCAGCATCGTCTTCGGTTTCACCTTCACCGACCTTGTGATTTTTGGCATTGCCCTCAATCTTGTGGCGGGGGTCGCCACCATCCTGGCGGGGCGACTCGATGACCGCTTTGGACCCAAAACTGTCATCGTGGTGTCCGTATTTGGTCTCGTTGCCTGCACGCTGGGAGTCTTTTTCCTCGTGGACCTCGGAACGCCGATGTTCTGGGTTGCCGGGCTGATTTTGGCATTGTTTGTCGGACCGGCCCAGGCCGCATCACGGTCATTCCTCGCCCGGGTGACACCCGCAGGAAAAGAGGGCGAAGTGTTTGGCCTCTATGCGACCACCGGCAGGGCTGCCGGGTGGATGGCTTCCCTAGCGTGGGGAGTGTCTATTTCACTCGCGGCAAGCCAAACGCTGTTTGGGCTTCTCGGGATTGCGCTCGTATTGCTGGTCGGTGGCATCATGGTGCTCTTTGTGAAAGCACCCCCCGCGAGCCGCCGCGAGCAGGTGAGCCCCCAAAAATAGGGCCCACCCGCTCACCTCGACGCTAGAGAGTCACCTCGTTGAGTCGCCCCGTGGCGACATCAAAAACAAATCCGCGGACCGAATCCTTGATAGGAATGAACGGCGAGTTCTGGACACGCTTCAGGGACTGACGAACACCCTCAAACTCGTCTGCAAACGCTTCAGCGGCCCATGCGGGGCGAATTCCGGTGTCAGCCTCGATGTCGGCTTTGAAGCCGTCGTCGTCGAAGGTCAGCATCCCGCAATCGGTGTGGTGGATCAAGATAATTTCCTTTGTCCCGAGCAGACGCTGGCTAATCGCCAGCGACCGAATCTTGTCCTCCGTGATGACGCCTCCAGCGTTCCGGATGACGTGAGCTTCGCCCTCTGCCAAGCCCAGAGCTCCATAGACGTTCAGGCGCGCGTCCATGCAAGCCACCACTGCTACGTGTTTGGACGGGGGTAGGGGCAACGGGCCACTGAATGTGGCGGCATAGGACTCGTTGTTGGCCACAAGCTGGTCGGTAACGCTCACGGTGTCTCCTTCGATGGGTGGTGACTTCTTAGAAGAGTACGGGAGGGTGAGCCCTCAGCACATATTCGTTACGCCGCCTTACGAATCGTGACGTAACACTGCTACCCGGTGACCTGCCACCACTCAAAAAGCACCAAGACAACAACAGCGCCGGCAACAAAGTTGAGGCCTAAGAACCACCGCCAGCTGCGATTGGCTTTCCAGGAATCCTCGTCACTGACGGACCACCAGGGAGCAAGCGCTCCCACATAGAGAATCACAACCAGTGCGATCAAGGGCAGGGGCCACGGGGTCACGAGGAGCAGAAGACCCGCCAGCACATAGAGGCCAATCGCGAAGCGCACCGTTCCCTTGGCGCCAATAACCGTGGCAATGGACCCGACGCCAGCCTCCCGGTCGGCAGCCACATCCTGCACGGCCCCAAATGCGTGTGAGGCCATGCCCCAGAAGAAAAAGGAACCCAGAAGCGTGAGAGCTAGGGGCGTGAGTTCTCCCCCCACCAGGGTCGTCGCAAAGATAGCCGGCATGACAAAGTGCAGGCTCGAGGTCACCGAATCCACAAACGGCACTTCTTTGAAGCGTATGTTCTTCGCTGAGTAGGCGACCACAAAGAAGAGCGCTAACGCCAGCACACCGGTGGAGACAACAGACCCCCACGCGACCAGGGGGACGAGGAAAGGTAGCGGTAGCAGAGTGGACCCCAGAAGCATCGGGCGGTGCAGCTCGGGGGGAAGTAGCGCCCCCTCCACCCCACCTTTGCGGGGATTTCGCAGATCAGATTCGTAGTCAAAAACATCGTTGATGCCATACATCAACACGTTGTAGGGGATCAGAAAGAACAGACTGCCCACCACAAACACGGCATCAAACTCGCCCACAAAAAGGTAGTAGGTAAGGCCAAACGGGAAGGCCGTGTTGACCCAGCTGAGCGGCCTGGAGCTCAGCACCAGAGTCCGAAGGGCACTCATGAGCTTTCGGGACCCCGTCGCTCCAACAGGTGCCACAGTGCGGGAATCAGCATCAGTGCAGCCGCCGTGTAGGCGAAATCTTCCAGAGGCGCCAGCCCAACCATGACCCCGCTGAGAAGCTCCGGGTCATAGGCGACAAGTCCCGATCCGATGATGGCGTTATCAACAACCGCGGTCAACACCATCATGACCACCGCCGATATCAGCCAGGGGAGCCCCCGTGGCGAAGACCTCCGCCCCAGTGCGACACCCCACACCACGGCGGCCACCAGAAGAAAGGGAATGTTGATCAGCCAATACGTCATGCCTGGCGCCTCGCTCCGAGCGCTTTTCCGGCCCACAGATACGACACCAACGTCGAATAGGCCAACACCATCAGGAAGAAGAGCTCCTCCAGAGGTAACTCAGGCCCCAGCAGGACCCCGGTCATCCAGGGCCCGCCACCCCGGAAGAAAACACCGGTGGCAATCCCCACCACGTCCCAGACCAGAAAGAACGCCACAGACGCTGCGATGATAATCAGAGAGCGGAGAGCCGCTCCTCCAAAAAATGCCAGCTTGTGTCGAAAATCCAACAGGCTTATCCCCACCAACGAGATGAGCAGTGCCGCCAGGTAGAGATAAGACACGAGGGCGCCTACGCCACCGGCATCAGGGGTTCCGGCAGTGGTGCTGTTGACACGTCTCCTCGGACGCGCTTCACCAACACCTCGGCACTAATCAAACACATCGGCAGTCCGATACCGGGAATGGTCGAGCTTCCCGCGAAATAGAGTCCCTCCACCTTCTTGGACACGTTGCCGGAGCGGAACAGGGCGCTCTGCATCAGAGTGTGGGCGGGGCCAAGAGCGGTGCCCATCCACGCATTCAGGTCT
>JAQBZV010000088.1 GCA_027728145.1 Actinomycetota bacterium
TTGGTTCGAGTTTTCACGTTCTACGTACTCTCCTCGTAAGGGAACCGTCCCGGCCCCGTCTCTTCAGTGTGCACTGAGGTACTTGCAATCCCCTGATGGTTATCTAAGAACTTCCTATGCTGAAGTTCACGTGACAACTCTTCTAACTTAGGCGACATCGACTGGCTCGTGGGAGACGTTCGCCTACCGCGTAGACTGCTCTGGATGACCTTTCTTCGATACACACTGCGCGTGGGAGCGTCCGTATTTGGCCTGAGCTCATTGGCGCTCATTCTCGCCCCCAGCTTCTTTCTCAAGCTGTTGGGCATGGAGGGTTCCCTGCCCCTGGTGTGGTCGATGGTTCTCATCGGGGTCACGTTGGTGGCGTTGACGGGGAACATGGCGGTTGTGTCCTTCACCGCCAGTGATCGAGGGGTGCAGGCAGCATCCGTGGTGATGATGCTGGCCTCTGGCGGCCTCGGGGTCACCACACTGCTAATCCCCGTGCCTTTGACATGGTTCAGCATCGCCTATGCCCTGATTGGCTTTGGTTTCTCCACCGTCTACGTCGTCGGCCTCACTCGCGCATCGCTCGCCCGATAGACTCCCCAGGTGTCTGGTACCTCGAATCCCCTTCTGGTCTGGGTCGACTGTGAGATGACAGGCCTTGACCCCGCCGTGGATGAACTCGTCGAGGTGGCCGTGGTCATTACCGATTACGACCTCACCCCGGTGGATGGCGGTTTTCAGGTCGTCATCAAGCCCTCCCCCGCCGCGTTTGAGCAGATGGGTGATTTTGTCCGCGAGATGCACGCCTCCAGCGGGCTTCTCGAGGAACTCGACTCCGGTCTCAGCCTGGAGGACGCGGGCACCCAAATTCTTGACTACATCACCCGCTTTGTCCCGGAAGCTCAGAGCGCCCCCCTGGCGGGCAACACCATTGGCACCGACCGGATGTTCTTGCAGAAATACTTGCCCGAGGTGCACGCCCACCTGCACTACCGAAACATCGATGTCTCCACCATCAAGGAGCTCTCCAAGCAGTGGTTCCCGAAGGCCTATTACCAATCCCCCGATAAGAACGGTGGGCACCGAGCGCTGGCCGACATTCTCGAATCCATTCGGGAACTCGCGTATTACCGCCAGGCTGTGTTTGTGGACCAGCCGGGCCCCCAGACTAAGGAACTCAAAGCCCTCAGCGACTCGATTCACGAGGCGTGGGCGCCCCGCCTGTAATACACTTGTGGGGCTCGACTCGGAAGAGTCGATCATGGTGGGTATAGCTCAGTTGGCAGAGCGCCTGGTTGTGGTCCAGGAGGTCGCGGGTTCAAGCCCCGTTACTCACCCCAAAGTCTGAATCTCTGTGGCGATGTCCTTCGATTCGTGAA
Source organism: Actinomycetota bacterium (assembly GCA_027728145.1). Taxonomy (GTDB): domain Bacteria; phylum Actinomycetota; class Actinomycetes; order Actinomycetales; family Microbacteriaceae; genus Pontimonas. The sequence goes on from JAQBZV010000088.1 coordinate 1,368, forward strand.
GGGCCAAAAAACGCTCCTCCTGGACCGCCCACCTGGTCCAGTGCGGGGCATACATGTCACCATCGCGTCCGAGTGCCCGCTCACGACGAACCGGTTCGTCCTGCTCCAGCCATACTCGTCTGTCTGCGAGCTCGAGCGACTCACGACGGAGCACACCGCAGCCCTCCACAATCAAGGGCCGATCCGCGGAGATTGACACCCAGTCTCCCGGGCAAGCATCAGCCCACGACCACGGCCGATAGCGCCCTGGCAGGCCCTGGCTTCGAGGCACTAAGAGATATTGGTGGATATGCCAGCTGCCGGCGTCCAAGCCATCCCACCCTGGGTAAACATCATCAAGGCTCACCAGGTAAGAACCCTCAGTGCGGGCACGCTCAGCCGCAAACACAGTCTTCCCCGCACCCGAGCGCCCATCAATCAGGGTGATCTCTGCACTAGCCGAGGATGGCATTGAAACTCCCCGTCATCACTGCCGCCGTCACGGATAGCACCCCGATGAGGCCCCCGCCCACAATCCACAGGTAGTCCCGCCGCGGGAACACCGAGGTTCGGTAGTGCGTCCTGGTGCGCTGAAGGCCAAACGCTCGAGCCTCCATCGCCATGGCCAGGGTGTGGGAGCGCCGGATGGCCAACACAAAGATGGTGAGTGCCACCGCCACGACCCGCCGGAGAGCACTCCTATCCCCCATGCCCCTGGCCCGCATCATCCAGCCTCGAACCTCGCGGTCCCCCGCGACAACCTCGAGTAGTCGGAGACCCGACAGCCCTCCGACGACAAAGTTTTCGGGAAGCCGAGCCTGTTGGCTGAGCGCATCAGCAAAGCGAGTCGCATCAACTCGGGCAAACAGAACCACCGCGGGTCCCCCAATGGCGAGGATGCGCAGAGCGGTGGCAAGAGCTAAATCGAGGGAGCCTTCCGAGACGACGACCAGCCCCCACTGGAAAAACACCTCGCCCGAGCTTTGCCCGTAGAGAGCGATGGTGACTGCGGAGAACACTGAGGCAAGACCTACCGGCAGCATTCGTGTTCCAAGCCCCTGAATCCCTCGACCCGCCAGCGGTAAACAGGCCAGCATCAACACCAGAGCCACTGTTGCCGACACCACATCAATCGTGGAGAGTAACGCCACCGCGGGGAGCAGCGCAGCTCCCACCAGCGCAAGAGGGTTAGTGGTTGCTAATACACCCGTGGGAGGTAGCTCCACCGCGGGCGGGGCTCCCGGCTCGAGCACGACCTCCCGAGCCTTGAGTGCTCTCACCAACGCATCATCGTGGGTTGCGAGGATGACGGCTGTTCCCGCCTCGGAAGCCTCACCCAACTGGGTGACCAACTCTGCCAGTCCCTCGTCATCCAGGGATTGGCTTGGCTCATCAAGAATCAGAACCTTGGGATTACCCCCGGTCGCAAGGGCCAGAGCAAGTCGACGCTGTTGCCCACCACTGAGAGATAGTGGGTGGGCTTCTAGGACCTGGTCAAGCCCCCATCTCGAGGCGTCCCGCAGTGCCTGGGTCGCCCCCGTTGCCGCGCTCAGCTCAGCTCGAACGGTAGCCCGAAAGAAACTGTGGGCAGGGTTTTGCGGAACAACCCCCACCAGGGTGGCGAGGTCTCGGGAGCTCAGGTAGTGGGGGTTGAGCCCCGCAATGGTGACCGATCCTCGAAACGCGGGGAGAACTCCCGCAAGCGTCATCGCAAGCGTTGTTTTTCCCGACCCATTCGCTCCTCGAAGCGCCACAATCTCCCCGGCCTGCACCGAAAAACTCAGCGGGCCCGCATGGGTTACCGCGCCATCGCGAGACACCTCCAGCTCGCTCACCGCGACCACCGGTTCTCCCAGAGGGGGTGGCGTGATGGCCCTCAGGGTCGCCCTCGTTGGTGACTTACCGGTCACCGCCTGATCGGAGACCAACACCCCCGCCTCACACCTCACCACACGATCCACTAACCCCCACCAGCGTTCGGGGTTGTGGTCAATCACGAGAAGGGTCATTCCTCGGCGCTCCAGCAATGTCTCCACCGCGCTGAGTACCGAGGTCACTCCGTCGGGGTCAAGAGCACTGGTGGGCTCATCCAGGGTGAGCAATCCGGGCTCCATGGCAAGTGCTCCCGCCAGTGCTAGTCGTTGGCGCTGCCCGCCGGAGAGCGCTCGGGTGGGGTGGTCGGGCGCAAGCGCCAGACCCACGTCAGCCAGCGCCTGATCAATCAGTTCCTGCATCTGGGCTGGCTCCACCAAAGCGTTCTCGAGCCCAAAGGCGACGTCGTCGTGAACACGAGCCATCACGGTTTGGTCCTCGGGTTGCTGGAGCACCAGCCCTCTCGGTCGATTCCCCGACACGAGCATTTTTCCCGAGGCCACTCCGTCATCGGGATCTCTCAGGACTCCCGCGAGCAGAGCTGCCAGCGTGGATTTGCCTGACCCGGAGGGGCCCGTGAGGAGCACCCTCTCACCAGGTTCCAGAGACAGCGTGATGCCCTGCAGGGCAGGGGTTAGCTGCCCGGGGAAGCTCCAACTAAAGTCAGAAATTTCTACCCGGGCAGCGCCCACGCTCTGAGCTACTGACGTAGCGCACCCGCTTTCACGAGGGCTCGAGTGATCGCCCAGCTCCCGAGTCCCGCGAGGAGGGCTCCCGAGGCAATCGAGGAGATTCCATAGATGGTCATGAAGGTCGCCCCCGCTCCGGCATAGAACAGGGTGAGGTCCAGCGCCGCCATGGCAACACCGGATCCAGCGCCTGCGACCAGGGCAGCAATCCAACCCCACGCGCGATAGGCGAAGAGGGCAAAGATCAGTTCAGCGCCCAGGCCCTGAACCGCACCGTAGACGAGGGTGATGACACCCCACTGGTTCCCCACCAAAGCGGAGACTGTGGAGGCGAGTATCTCGCCATAGAGGGCGGCTCCAGGCTTGCGAACAACAAGCGCGGTCAGGAGACCCCCCATGAGCCACACTCCGTGGCCAAGGGCCTGAAACCCGGGCAGGAGAGCACCCAGTGGCTCAAGGAGTGGAACATTGGCGATGTTCCAGAGGACAAAGAGCCCTCCAGCGACCACA
>JAQBZV010000089.1 GCA_027728145.1 Actinomycetota bacterium
AGTGCCGACAGCGCCTCCGCCCGGGTTGCCGGAAAAAGGCGCGGCCCATCGGCCCCTCGGAAGCGAATCTCCCCGGAGGCCTCGAGCCCATCGAGGTATTCGCGCACCTCCTGGTCAATCTCGTCTTCGACGGGATACCAGGGGGCCTCAACACCCAGGGTGTCTTGGCCCTTCGGTGGTGGTTCACGATTGTCGTGATCAAAGTTGAACTGACCACCCTCGGGCTCTGGCTCACCGGCACCGGGGGTCATGAGAATCCCAGTCTGGCGGCGCTGGTGGCGATAAAAATTCTCCATCAGCAAGCGCTTGGATTGGCTTGAAGCCCACTGGGCAAACTCGTCCTCGCTGGCGACAAACCCTCGAGAGGGAAGCACCTCGAGGACAGCGCCAGCCCCCAAGTCCTCCACCAGGGAACGAAGACCCCAGGAGGTTGGGTTCACCACGCTCGCATCGATTCCCTCCAACACCTCGTGGTAGGTCTCACCCCGGCGGATTTCGGCCCTGGAGCCCAACTCGGCTGCCCGATGACGCAGTGCGGAGAGAATCAGGTGGGCTTTTTGACGGTGATACACACGGCGCCGAAAGGGCCCGAGCACCTCAGGAATGATGACTTTTTCGCCGTCATCAAAATGCGGACCTAATTGGTCCGCAAACAGGATGCGGGGGCGGCTGGCTAACATCTTCGCCAGTGTAGGAGCAAACCCTGAAGGGTAGGCTCGTGGACGTGTCTACCGCACTTCTCACCGACCACTACGAGCTGACCATGGTCGATGCTGCCCGGACGTCGGGGCGCGGCCATCGGGGCGCGGTCTTCGAGGTTTTTGCCCGCAACCTTCCTTCCGGTCGCCGCTATGGCGTTGTGGCGGGAACGGGGCGCCTTCTGGATGCCATCGCCGAGTTCCGGTTTGGACCCGAGGAGCTGGCGTTTCTGAAAGCCAACGCCATTGTTTCCTCGGACACACTCGACTGGCTCGAGTCCTACCGTTTTCGCGGGACCATCAGCGGATATGCCGAAGGTGACCTCTATTTCCCCGGCTCCCCCATTCTCAGCGTCGAGGGTGAGTTCCAGGAAGCGGTTCTCCTGGAAACCCTGATACTCAGCATCCTCAACTACGACTCCGCGGTCGCCAGTGCCGCCAGTCGCATGGTCCAGGCGGCCGATTCCAGGCCGCTGATTGAAATGGGGGCGAGACGGGCAAGTGAGCGCAGCGCCGTGGGTGCCGCCCGCGCCGCCTACATCGCGGGTTTCGAGGCAACCAGCAACCTGGAGGCGGGACGAAGCTTTGGCATTCCGACCCGCGGCACGGCTGCCCACTCATTTACGCTCGTGCACGACTCGGAAGAGGAAGCCTTCAGGGCTCAGGTCGAGGCCATGGGGGTCGGAACAACGCTGCTCATTGACACCTATGACATCGAGGCGGGTGTGTCCACCGCCATCGCAGTTGCCGGCACCGAACTGGGTGCCGTGCGTATCGACTCCGGTGAGCTCCCAGTCGTGGTCCGCTCGGTTCGCCAGCAGTTGGACTCTCTGGGAGCGACCTCGACCAAAATCGTGGTCACCAATGACCTCAATGAACACACCATCGCGGGGTTGCGGGGTGCGCCGGTTGATGCTTTTGGTGTGGGAACGAGTGTGGTGACCGGTTCTGGGTCACCCGCCGTCGGTCTGGTCTACAAACTCGTTGCCCGAACCTCCGACGAGGGTTCGTGGGTGCCGGTGGCTAAGCGCAGCTCCCACAAAGGCAACCCGGGTGGCAAAAAGGTGGCCCACCGCACCCTCTCGAATGGCGTTGCGATCGAGGAGACAGTGAGCGTGGACGCGACCCACCAAGCCCCCGCAGAATCCCGTCCTTTGCTGGAGACTCTGATGGTTGGGGGTGAACCCGTGATCACGCTCAGCCCCCAGGACACGGTCGAGAAGGCTCGTCACCACCACCGGGTTGCACTCGCTGAGATGCGACCCTCAGCTTTTTTGCTCAGCTCTGGCGAACCCGCCATTCCGACCCGCGTGCTCTGAAATCACCCCGGGTTACCATAGAGGCATGGCAGCAGACACTGACGGTGGCACCGACGTTCTGGATAAAGAACTTGAGAAACTCCTCGCCGAGGAACAGGTTGATGAGGGCGATCACGATCGCTATTCGCACTACGTCAAGAAAGACAAAATTCTGAAAAGTGCCCTGTCGGGCAAACCCGTCATCGCACTCTGCGGGAAGGTGTGGACCCCCGGCCGCGATCCCGAGAAGTTCCCCGTGTGCCCCACCTGCAAAGAGATTTACGAAAAACTTCGCGACGAGTAGCTACAGGTCCCCGAGCGCTACTTCCACGGTGTAGGTGTTGCCCGAGCGCACATACGTCACAGTGGCGGTGGTCCCGCCGGGCAAGACCCGAACCTGAGCGGTCAAGTCGATTCGGTTGGTGACGGGTAGCCCGTTGAAGCGGGTCACCACGTCGCCTGCTCGAATACCAGCGCGATCGGCAGCTCCACCGGGTGTCACGCTGTCGATGTAAGCGCCGGTCACGGTGGCGGAGGCAACGGAGCTTGCGTCGGTGACGAGTGCTCCCAGGAGCCCGTGGCTCGCAGAGCCCGATTCGATGAGCTCGGTAGCGACCCGAAGGGCAAAGTTGGAGGGAATCGCAAAGCCCAACCCGATGCTGCCGGAGCCTTGACCCCCGGTGGAGGCAATGGCCACGTTCACGCCGATGAGCTCTCCCGAGGTGTTGAGCAACGCACCGCCCGAGTTTCCGGGATTGATGGAGGCGTCAGTTTGAATCACGGGCAGGGAAATCGTTTGACCGATGGAGACACCGCCGGGAAGGTCGAAGTCGAACTGGCCATCCTCTTCACCGGGAGCGCTGGAGGCACCGACAGTAATACTGCGGTTAATGGCCGACACGATGCCGCTGGTGACCGTGCCGGGAAGCCCGAGCGGTGCACCGATGGCGATGGTCTCATCGCCCACGTTCAGCGCATCAGAGTCACCCATGGCCATCACCGGGAAGGGCCCTTCAGAGTCGATCTTGATGACGGCAATGTCAGAGAGAATGTCGCGTCCAATCACCTCGGCCCCCAGCAGGCGCCCATCGGAGGTGGTCACCCGCAAGGAGGGCTCTTCCGAGCCGACAGACACCACGTGCGCGTTGGTCATGACGTGTCCATCCTCGGAGATGATCACGCCCGAGCCGCTGCCGGCGCCACCCACTCCTGCGACCTCAATGGTCACCACGGAGGGCATTACCTGAGCTGCGACCGCCGTGATTTCACTGGCCTCCGCGGGTGCGTTCACGGTGATGGTTTGAGGGCTTTGGACTCCAGGCGAGACTAGGCCCCTCGAGGACAAGTTCCAGATCGCAAAAGCCCCTCCGGCGGTTCCGCCGAGCAAACCACCCACGAGCAGGGCTGCTGTGACAAAAACACCCAGTGTGCGCGCCCGCTTCTTGTCTGCTTCCTGGGCGCGATACTGCGCGCGCGAGTAGCTATCCGAAATACCCGAGTAGACCGACGGGGCAAAAGGTGACACGGGGCCGCTTTGGGTGACCCCACCCTGGTCTGGCACCGCGGTCTCAGCCGATGACGAGGCGGCCTCCGAGGATTCAGGGTTGGCAAGCTCTGGGGACGACACTTCAGCCGCACTGGCACTGTCAGAGGCGGTCGGTTCAACAGCGTCTGGGGCCCCCTCGGCCGCAGAACTGGGGTCCTGGTGGGTCACGTCTCGAATCCTTCCTGAGGGCACCAGTGTGGGAGAGCAACCTGTGGGAACCCTTCAGCAACCCCTAACGATACCTGGAGACTTCCCTAACATCGCCCAGAAACCAGGGTCTCCGCGTGGCACCCTCGGTCCACTAACACCGGGGTCACACTGAGCACCTCGACCATGCGCTGCCCACCGGACCGGGTGATCTGCCCCGACAGTGAGACAAAGCTTCCCTGATCAAAGCGATACGACGCCTCATAGGTCACCCAATGGCTCACCAGATAATCCCCGGAAAGCACATACACATGAGAGGTGTCGGTGGTGCTGAACTGCCTGGGCCCCCAGGTAGAACCCGGGCTCGAACTCACCCGGGTAGCACCATCGCCCAAGCTCCATCGATAAGACACCGGGGTGAATCTCACCTCAATCGGCCAGCCCAACAACTCACCTGACTCGGTGATGCTTTGGGCCGTGGAGAACACATTCATGGGCAACAGCGGCAGGCTCCACCCGGCGGGCTCTTGAACAAAACTCGCATCCCCCGGCGCAAACTGCGCAACATCACTCAGTGAGCTCGGTGGTGTGGGGGCCACCGGCTCCGCCAGCCCTTTCGACGGTGACGTGCCACGACAGAGTCCGGCAATCTTGACCTCGCACTGCGCAGAACCCAGGATCGGGTCTCGGGGTGGTGGCGGACTCCAGGAGCCT
>JAQBZV010000090.1 GCA_027728145.1 Actinomycetota bacterium
AATCATGTCGTCGAGGGTGGTCCCTGTTGTGTAGGGGACAAGGCGGGCAACGGGACGCCCATGATCGGTCACCACCAGAGATTCTCCCTTCTTGACTCGAGCGAGCACTCGGGAGACATTCTGACCTAGGTCACGCATACCCACTGAAGTGTTATCCACAGTTCTACAGTGTAGAACAATTGACGGCCCAGTCCCGAACCACGCGGGCAACGTCGCCGCCTCAGTCGCGACTTTGTCATAACATATTGTCAAACTCATTGATTTGTTAGGTGTTATGGTGCGCAAGACAGAAGTTCTTCTTCCCCAGTCCCTCTTTGCTGATTTGGATCGCTCCGGGACAACACCGCTCTATCACCAGGTCGCGACAAAGTTTGAGGTGGCCATTCGGCAGGGGACGTTGCCTCCTGGCTCCCGCATTGAGAACGAGGTCTCGCTTGCCGAGCGTCTCCAGCTCTCCCGGCCCACCATTCGTCGTGCTATCCAGACCCTGGTCGACGACGGGCTCATTGTCCGTCGTCGAGGAATTGGCTCCCAGGTCGTCCACGGGCAGGTGACCAGGGGAATGGAGCTCACCTCGCTCTATGACGACATTCAACGAGGTGGATCCAGGGCGGAAACCACTGTGGTGTCCTTTGGCAACAACCCCGCTAATGCTCACGTTGCTCAAAGCTTGGGTGTCCCCGCCGGCACCGTGGTCACGGAGTCAATTCGAATCCGCTACGCCGACAAGATCCCGATGGCCGTCCTCCACAACTGGATTCCCCACTCCATTGGCACATTGACGAAAGAAGAGCTCGATAGCAAAGGTCTCTACCAAATCTTGCGCGAGCGAGGTTTCGTCCCCCAGGTGGGCAAGCAGCGCATCAGTGCGAGAAAAGTCACCCAAGCCGAAGCCAAGGAGCTCGACATCGAGTCGGGCGCTGCGGTTCTCACCATGGAGAGAACCGCGTATGACTCGATGGGTCGAGCTATCGAACACGGCGAGCACATCTATCGCACGGACCTGTACTCTCTCGAGTTCACGGTCGTCAATAAGTAGGACTCAGTCGGCCAGGTCGACCACACTTTCCCAGGAGCGGGAATCCCACGAGTTGATCAGCGCCTGCTGGACACTCACCACGTCGACGGCTTCACGGAAGCTGGGGGAGAAGTCTCCGCCAGTGGCGAGGGCCTCCAAGAACGAGTAGTCCTCGATGGCCATCAAATCCTCCAGACCAATCGCGTTGGCCTGTCCCGGAGCAAAAGCGCCGTGGAAGGGGAAGCGATCCCCACCATAAATGGTCGTGTATCCGGAGCTTGGGTCCTCGGTCAATCGGTAGTACTGGAGCTCGTTCATCTTCTCCAGGTTCCAGGCCAGGGCGCCCTTGGTTCCATAGACCTCGAACGCGTTTTGGCTCTCCGGTCCCACCATGGTGCGACTGGATTCGAACGTTCCCGTTGCGCCGTTGCTAAACGAGCACAGCATCGATGCAAAGTCCTCGTTTTCCACGGTGCCCTTGGGGTCTTCGGGCTTGCCTCGGCCGTAGTGGCTTGCGGCTCCCGTGGGAAGCGGGCGCTCGGGGATGGTGGTGTTCTTCATGCCGACCACCTCGGTGATGTCGCCCACAAGAAATTGCGCGAGTGAGATGGAGTGGCTGAGGATGTCACTGGTGGCGCCGTATCCGCCCTGGTCCAAAATAAACCGCCAGGTCAACAGCCCCATCTCGTCGCTTCCATACATGGAGAGAAAGCGACCCCGGTAGTGGGTGATCTCGCCCAGTGCTCCCGAGGAGATGAGCTCTTTCGCGTGGAGCACCAGCGGTGCCCAGAGGTAGTTGTATCCCACCGCGGTGCGAACACCAGCAGCCTTGGCTGCGGTGTAGGCAGCAACGGTCTGCTCAGGCTTACCCCCGATGGGCTTCTCGCTAAAGACCGCTTTACCCGCTTTCGCGGCTGCTTCGATCATGGGAACGTGCAACATGTTGGGTGCTGTCACCCAGACCACATCCACGTCATCTGCCTCAACAGCTTCGCGCCAGTCCTCCACAGCACGCTCAAAGCCAAAGTCACTGACCGCACGGGTGCGACGTTCCTCTTCGGTGTCCGCGCAGACCACGAGTTTCGGGTCAAAGGAGCGGTTCGGGAACAGTGAGGGCATCCGGAGCATCGCACGGGAGTGCACCTGACCCATCCAGCCAAGACCGAGGACGGCAACACCGAGGGGTTTGTTCATGAGGGGCGACACCTTTCTGAGGGTTAGTGGTCGGGTCTAACAATCTGCGCTGCGCGCTTCGTGGCTGCCTCGATGTCGCCATCGGGCGGATACAGCAGGGTGCGACCGGCGAGGAGGCCTCGAACATTGGGCTCCTTCATGCCGGTCTCCCACTTCGCAAAAATAGGATCAACGCCACCGCTTGGGTCACCACCGAGCATGAGGATGGGAAGTGTGGTGGCTCCTGCCACCTCATTCATCCGGTCACTCGCCGGGACTTTCAACCAGGTGTAGGCGGAGGAGGCCCCGAGCCCCGAGGCTATGGCCACCACCGTGATGAGGGCGTCATCGGAGGGGTTCAGGGTTGCCTTTCCGGCAGCGTCTCTGAGATAGGGCAGGGGCTCAATCATGGAGAGCAGTTTGCGATCCGCCAACTGGGTCGTGATCGAGGCAACTGTTTCCAGTGTTTGTGCGACAGCGGGGTCGGTGTAGTTGATGCGCAGCAGGGTTTTTCCGCCATCGAGACCCAGGGACTCAATGTGTTCCACGTCATACGCGGTGACGCGGTCATCGAGCTCCCAGGTGGCACCGATGATGCCACCGCGGTTGATGGTTCCAATCGCAAGTTTGTTCTCCAGCGCTCCCAACCAGGCGAGTTCCTCCAGCACATCAGCGCTTCCCAGCACCCCATCGACCCCCGGGTGGGAGAGCACCCGAACCAGGTGGTCCAGCAGTGTGTGTCGATCCGCCATGGCAACGGGGTCTGATCCCATGCTGATTTTCCCCCGGGCAGTGTGGTCTGACGCCACCAGGAGAAGGTTGCCATCGGCCCCTTGGGGGGTCCTACGCTTCCGGTTCAGCAGAGCCCTGGTGAGCGATTCCGGGTCAAAAACCCTGGCTCGAAGGAGCTCTTGATACTGCTCGTTACTCACACTCACGCTGCATCCTCCATCACCCGGTGGAGCTCATCCAAACTCGGCATCGCATCCGCACAGGTCAGCTGTGTTGCGACGAGTGCACCGGCTGCGTTGGCGAGCGCTCCACTGTCTTCCAGGCTCAAGCCTTCCAGTAAACCGTGGCAGAGCGCACCCCCAAAAGCATCCCCGGCACCGAGTCCACAGACAACCTCAATCGGTGTCGGTGCCACGCGAACCCGCTCCGTGCTCGTGGCGAGCAGGGCTCCGTCGGCTCCGAGCTTGATGACCGCCAGTGCCACTCCCGCGTCTAGGAGAGCGTCAGCTGCCGCATCGGGGTCACTCACCCCCAGTGCCACCTCGCACTCTTCGGAGTTGCCCACCACCACGGTGGCGAGCGCGATAGCGCGCGTCGCCATCGATCGAGCGTCCTCGACGCTTGCCCACAGTGAGGGTCGATAGTCCAGATCAAGAATCGTGTGCTGGTCGCGAGTCCTCAGTGCCATCCAGGTCAGGCACGCCTCGGCTGTGCTGCCCTGGGAAAGTGAGCCTTGACTGATCCACAGAATCTTTGCCGTTGTCATCAGCTCGTCTGGAACATCAGAGGCCACGAGCTGGGTATCTGGTGCGGCTGCTCCGCGGTAAAACATCACAGTCGGGGTTTCCGGGGGAGTGAGGGCAGCAAACGCCAAAGGGGTTTGGGCACCGGCAATACTGCCGACGTAGCGGGTGTCAACACCCCACCCCTCCAGGCGACCCCGGATGTAGTCACCAAAGTCGTCATCCCCGACTTTGGTGACCAGTGTCACCTGGTGACCGAGCCTCGCTGCCGCCACGGCAACATTGGTGGGGCTTCCCCCCACAGATTTGTGGAAGGTTTGTTGCTGCTCAAAACCTGCGTGGGGCTCCCGTGCATAAAGGTCGACGCTGATGCGTCCAACACTGACGACGTCCGTGGTCATGGCGATTCCAGGGTGGGCGCTACCTTCTCCACCAGGTACTCCATGGAGGTGGTCACCTGGTGAAGGGGGCCTTCGCCCTCACCGGGGAGACCATCGGTCAGGGCGGTGTCCTGCTCGATTACATACCAGCCGTCATAGCCCGCGCCCTCGAGGGTTTGGACAACGCCCATGATGTCGACGTCTCCTTGACCCAGCGGCGTGAAGATGCCGGCCTGGGTGGCTGCCATCAGGGAAACTTCCCGCCTAAGAACAGGCTCGACCATGTCGAGCCTGATGTCTTTCAAGTGGACGTGGCCGA
>JAQBZV010000091.1 GCA_027728145.1 Actinomycetota bacterium
GGGTTTCTATAACCCCTCGGAGGACGGAACGCTGCAGCGGGTGTGGCGAAGCGAACTCGACATCGATGGCGAGCTCTCCGAGGTCACCGAAGCTCTCGGGCAGGTTCGCCCTGCACTGATCCTGATCAACGACGACGATCTCGCCTACGCAAAAATTCGCCTCGATGACCACTCCCGTGTCACGGCTGTAGCGGACCTTTCCCGGGTGGCAAGCCCGCTGGCTCGCGCCCTCATCTGGGGTAGCCTCTGGGATTCCACACGGGATGCCGAAACCCCACCTGCAGAATTCATCGAGCTTGTGTTGGGAAACATTGCCCACGAATCTGAGAGCACCACGATCAGAACAGCCCTTGGACAACTATCCCTGGTGGCCAGAAACTATGTCTCGCCAGCACGGCGCTCTGCGGTGTTGGAGGACGTGGCGACTCGGGTGTGGGAGTTGGCCAGCTCCGCTGCTGCCGGCAGTGATGCACAATTCCAACTGGTCAAGGCGTTTGCCACCCTTGCCTCCACCTCAGACCATGCAGAAATCCTTCGCTCTCTTCGCCAGGGTGACCTCGGCCTCGACGGGCTCACCATCGACACCGACCTCTCGTGGGAGCTGCTCTCCGGGCTAGCGCTCTGCGGAGCAGTGGGGCCCGCGGATATCGACGCAGCACTCGCGGAGGACAACACGTCCAATGGTCAACAAGCAGCCGCCAGGGCGCGGTCGCTGTTGCCGAAGACACAGGACAAGAAGGCTGTTTTTGACCAACTGGTGTCCTCAGATGACACTCCGAATGCGATCGTTCGATCCTTGACACTGGGCTATGACCTGGTCAATGACCAGAGCGCACTGGAGCCACTTGTCGACGAGTACTTCGCCATGCTGGAGTCCATGTGGGGTCAGCGCACTTACAAGATTGCGGAATACCTTGCCGAGGGTCTCTACCCCAGCTCCCTGGTGTCAGAGGACCTCGTCACCACATCCCGCCAGTGGTTGGATTCTCACCCGAACGTTCCCGCACTGCGAAGAATCGTGGAAGAGAATCTTGCCGGGGTGGAGCGAGCGCTGCGGGTTCAGGCTGTGGATGCGTTACACGTGGCCTCATAGGCCGACGCCCTAGCATGAAGGTATGGAGCTAGCGGATCTCTGGGACTCGTTCACCGAGGCTCTCGGTGGATATGGGGCGGCGCTTCGCATTATCGGTGTCGTCATCGCCGGGATTGCAGCCAGCCTCATCCTTCGCGTGATCATTCGCCGCATCGTGAATGAGGTGGTGCGAGGCGTCAAGCGGGCCAACCAGGTGGACGACACCCAGGAGCTCAACGCCAGTCCCATCTCCGCAATGCGCTCAGTTCAGCGCACCAGAACGTTGGGGTCCGTTCTCAACAACACCTCCACCTGGGTCATCGTGATTGTGGTGTCGATTCTCGCTCTCACCGAACTGGGGTTCTCCGTCACCGCGCTGGTCGCCAGTGCGGGAATCCTCGGAGCAGCCCTCGGATTTGGGGCGCAATCCATCATCAAGGATGTGCTCAATGGTCTCTTCATGGTGTTTGAAGATCAGCTCGGTGTGGGAGACGTGGTCGATTTGGGAATTGCTGAGGGTGTCGTCGAGCGAGTAGGCATCCGCATCACCGAGATTCGGGATGTGTCGGGAACCCTCTGGTTTGTGCGAAATGGTGAAATCCTCCGGGTGGGAAACAAAACCCAGGACTGGTCGCGGGTCATCCTCGACCTTCCGGTCCCTTACGACTCCAACATTGACGACATCCAGAACCTGCTTCTCGAATCAGCACAAGAGTTTGCCGCCAGTCCCCAGTGGCGCAGAAAGATTATGGAAGACCCCGAAGTGTGGGGGGTTCAATCCCTCAGTGCGGAGGCCGTCACCTTGCGCCTCGTGGTCAAGGTGCGAGCTGGCGAACAGTGGACAGCAGAGCGTGCACTTTATCGAGCTCTCAAGGACTCGCTCGATAAGAGACAGGTCGACATCCCAGCGCTCAACCGCATGGTGGTGGACAATTCCGAGAGGTCCCGCGGTCCGGGGCGGAGCACCCCCGAGGCGCACATCACAGCCGAAGAATCGAAGGATGACTCCTAGCTCTATGCCGGACGCCCACCCCGCTCTGTATGACCGCGTCGGCGGCTCCGAATCGTTTGATCGTCTCGTTCGGGCTTTCTACGAGGGCATCCGATCGGATTCAGTACTGTTGCCGATGTATCCCGAGGATGACCTCGAGGGAGCCATCTGGAGACTCTCGGCCTTCCTCCAGCAGTACTTTGGTGGCCCACAAACCTATAGCGAACAACGAGGTCACCCACGCCTGCGGATGCGGCACGCTCCCTTCAAGGTGAACCCTGAGGCGAGGGAGAGGTGGCTCGCCCACATGAGAAAAGCGCTGAACACCCTGGAGCTCTCGCCGCTGGATGACGGTGAGATGTGGGACTACTTTGAGCGCGCAGCACTCTCCATGGTCAACACTTTCGGGGACTAGTCCTCGTCGTCTGGGCCGAAATCGTGTCCACCCGGGAACTTCACCATCACGTACCCGGATTTGCTGGAGAGCCGCAGCCAGTTCTCCAGAGTATGAACCTGCAGGGTTTTTTCTGCGAGGAAACCAAGGGCGTCAGCCGCAAACGCGGCTCCTGCGGGAATTTTCTTATTGTGGGCGATGGGGGAACCCCAGACTTCTGCACGGACTTTCTGCAGCACTGATTCCCCAATGGACCCCGGCACCGCCTCCGCCACTGCGGCGATGCCGGCTGCCGCTGCTTCAGAAAGAACTGAGCTGGCCACGCCAAGTCGTCGGCGCCATCCCTCCCGGGGAGGGGTGATGGCCGCCCACGCGAGAGAGGCGACCTCACCGGGTGTCCCGACCTCGGTCTCTTCGCGCTCCAACGCTGCTTTCGTGCGTGCCACCAGGGCATCAATGGGCACCACGACGTCAAATTCTTGGGACTCCTGCAGTGCAAACACTCGCAAGCCAAGGACGGTGGGGGTCCTATCCAGGAGACCCCTGGGGAAAAGCACCCCCACATAGACCTGAAGGTGGCCGCTTGCCGCGACTAACCGGGCGGACCCGTTATTGACCCTGGCTGCGCGCTCAAGAAAAGTCACAAGGTCGTGACGCGCGGCATCTGGCGTCAGAGTGAAGGTGTGTCCCATGGCGTTCTCTAAACTACAACCAATGACATCTGCCCAGGGGGACTCCCCCAACCTTTCTCCGGTCGAGAGTATGTTGCACGCACTCACGCTCTCCAGCACCTCAGCGCGCACTCGTGAAGATATCTTCACGGCACCGAGTCAGTGGCAGCCACACGGGCGTGTCTTTGGAGGGCAGGTCATGGCCCAAGCCGCAGTTGGGGCCATGCACACGATCGCTGAGGACCGAGTCATTCACTCGCTCCACGGGTATTTCCTCCGACCCGGAGATATCGAGGAAGAAATCACCTTCTCCGTCGACCGGATCCATGATGGACGGTCGTTCTCCACACGACGAGTCCAGGCCTACCAAAAAGGTCAGCCCATCTTTTCCATGATTGCGTCCTTCCAGGATGAGGACCCCGGACTCGACCATCAAGCAGTGATGCCGGAGGGCATGCCCGATCCCGAGTCTCTCCCCAGCGCTGCGGAGGTTCTGCAAAGCATCAACCATCCGGCAGCGGACGTGTGGGCGAAGACTCGAGCATTTGATCTGCGCCATCATCCCTCCTCGGTCTATGCGAACGTGGAAGGGGAAGAGGTACCGCACCAGGCGGTATGGATGCGCGCACTGGACACTCTTCCTGATGACCCCAATCTTCACCGGGCAGCACTCGCCTACGCGAGTGACTTCAGCATCCTCGAGCCGGTAATGCGGGCTCACGGCATCAGCTGGGCAACACCCGGGCTCAAGATGGCCAGCCTCGACCACGCGATGTGGTGGCATCGCTTCCATCGAGCTGACGAATGGTTTCTTTACTCTCAGGAGTCCCCGTCGGCCCGCGGCGGTCGTGGGCTCTCGCTAGGTCGGATCTTTGCCCAAGATGGAACTTTGGTCGCCTCAGTAGCTCAAGAGGGAATGATTAGGGTCCCGCAGGGGGAATCTAAGCCCTAACCGACTCCTCGGAGGCAGCCTCGGGAGTCTCCAGCGGCTTTGTCGCGGGACTCAAAATCGCGGAAAGAATCATGAGCGCGAGCGGGATAGAGAAGGCGACGTAGATTCCCGTGACTTCTCCAAGGCTCCCCAGTGCCGGGCCCACGGTAATGCTGGAGATGTAGACGACCGTGATGATCATGTTGATTCGATAGGGCGCTTTTCGGGGCTCATCGCTCATCGCTGCCACCGACATGGGGAA
>JAQBZV010000092.1 GCA_027728145.1 Actinomycetota bacterium
GTCAAGGTTCCCTACTCTGCGAAAGAGCAGGCCAGAGTAGCTCTGAGAGAAGCCGGCTGGGGTGAGGGTCATGACTGAGCTTCGGATTATCCGAGAGTGGTTGGACTGGGACTCCACGGGTGCCGATCTTGCGGTGGGAAGCGACGAAGCGACCCTGCGGATCCGAGGAATCAGCCTGGAAGCCCGCGCAGCTGCACTCGAGATGGTGCGGGATTCGCTCGCCGCGGGCACACCGCTCGCCGACGCTCTTGAGGCAAGCCTGGGAGAAGACTTCGCTCGAGACCTGCCCCACGGTGAGGTGTTGGCGGATGATGTGGTTCTGGTCGATGCGTCTTACGTGGTGCAAGCCTCTCGCGCCGTGGACGTAACGAAGTCAGTGTCCACGCTCGCCCGGGGCACGCGTCGCGTAGTGGCGGTTGCCGGCGCCCTGGATTTCTCTGGAGCTTCGGACTATGACAACCTCAGCGCTTTTGGGGCGTTCATGGTTCGCCTCAATGTGACCCAGGTCTTTGCTGTGGGGCGAGGAGCGAGGGCCCTTTTCCTGTCAGTAGGAATGGAAGGATCCTGGGACGGAGAGTCGCGCTTCTGTGAGGACAGTGTCAGCGCGTACGATGACATTCGTGCACACATACGGCCGGGGGATGTTTTGCTTGTGCTCGGCAGCACCGATGAGTCCTTCACTACTCTGGTCCAGAAGTTGAGAGACGATCTCGCGTGAGGATACTTCTGCTGGGAAGCGCTCTTGCGCTCGGGTTCTCGTTGTTTCTCACTCCGCTCTTCATTCGACTCTTCGCGAAAATCGGATGGGGTCAGTTCATTCGCCAAGACGGCCCCAAAACCCACTTTGTGAAACGCGGGACCCCCACCATGGGTGGCATTGTCATCCTTTTGGCCGTGCTGTTTGGTTTTTTTGGCGCCCATCTTCTCGAGGGACGGATGCCAAACCCCTCAGGCCTTCTCGTGATTGGCCTCATGGTGGGCCTAGGGATTGTGGGCTTCCTCGATGACTTCTCCAAGGTCCGCCGCCAGCAGTCTCTCGGATTGTCGCCGCGGGGAAAAGTCATCGGCCAGCTTGTGGTCTCCGTGGCGTTCGCGTGGGGTGCCGTCTCATTCCCTGATGAGAACGGGGTAACACCCGCAGCTCAGGGCATCTCGGTGGTCCGCGGAGCGGACCTACTGTCTTTTGTGGAGTGGGGGTACTGGGCTGCTGTCATAGCCTTCGCAGTCTGGGCCACGCTCATCATCGTCGGAACATCAAACGCGGTGAACCTGACGGATGGACTCGACGGCCTGGCCAGTGGAGCAACAATTTTGGTGTTTGTGGCCTACGTCATGATTACGTTCTGGCAATTCAACCAGTCCTGTTTTCGCGCTTTCCCCGACGAGGACGTGCTCTATAAGTGCTACGAGGTTCGGGATTCTCTCGAGTTGACGGCGGTGGCGGCCATTGTGGCGGCCAGCCTGATCGGATTCCTCTGGTGGAACACGTCCCCGGCGAAGATTTTTATGGGAGACACGGGTTCGCTCGCCCTGGGTGGAGGGGTTGCCGCTCTCGCGCTCTTCTCGCGAACCGAAGTCTTGTTGCCCATTGTCGGCGGCCTCTTCGTCATCTTGACGGGTTCGGTGATTCTCCAACGCCTTTACTTCAAAGCCACTGGTGGCCGCAGAATCTTCTACTCCTCACCGCTTCACCACCATTACGAAATCAAGGGGTGGGCAGAGGTCACGATTGTGGTCAGATTCTGGCTTATTGCGGGCCTGTTCGCAGCCGTCGGGGCAGGCCTGTTTTACCTGGAGTGGCTCAGTCGTTGAGTGAGAGTACCCTCCAGGGGTTGACCAGTTGGCATTCGGCGTGGTCGGGGCTTCGTGTCCTCGTGGTGGGTTTAGGTCACACCGGTTTCGCCGTGGTCGACACTCTTCGAGAGCTGGACTGTGAGGTGACGGTGGTGGCTGAAGGGGCCGCCAGCGACTTAGTCAAGCTCGCGGAGGTAGTGGGCGCTCGCGTCCTGGTGGAACCTGATGATGCCCGCCGAGTGCGGGAACTGGGCTCTACCCCGTGGGATCTTGCGGTCGTGTCCCCGGGGGTGGCGCCGAGCGATCCTGTCATCGAGCACTTGAGGGCGGCGGGTGTCGATATCTGGTCTGATCTTGAGCTTGCGTGGCGACTCCGCGACAAATCTGGGGAGCCAGCGGAGTGGATTATGGTGCACCAGGACGAGGAAACAGACGTTGCGGTGGATCTTGCGCTTCGCATCTTTCAAGCTGCGAGCGTGCCAGCCCGGGTTGTCGGCTACGGCGCACCACCCGTGCTGGATGCGCTCCGTGAGCCGAGGCCCTATGACGCCCTCATTGTTCAGGTTTCCCGGGAGTCACTTGTCTGGCGGGCGCGCTACCCGCACAGCGTGGTAAGCCCCGCACTCACCGTGTCGCTTCAGGCGGAGGGCGAGGACACGATCGGGGTCTTCTTTGATGGCACGACACGCGCCTGCGTGTACCGCAAAGGGGTGGGTCCGACCGAGGGCCAGGTTCAGGACGCAGACGTTGTCGAGGGCGCACGGGCCATTGGTATCGGCTTGGATTCCCCGGGAATGAGCGATATCGGGCTCGTCGAGGGCATCATTGTCGATCGAGCTTTCCTGGATGACCGCGCCCACCAAGCTCTGGAGATCTCCACTCTCGAGGAAATCCAGGAAGCGGGGTGGGATGTTCCCCGACAATTACCCTCGCTTCTGGCGGCGATTGCCATTACGCGCTCCCGAGACGTGTCGCCAGCCCTGATTGCCGGAGTTTTGAGCCTCCCCTAGGGACCCGGGTTGTGCCGGGTAATCGGCGTGCCTTAGCGGTTCCACATTGGTTTTCCCCGCACACTGGAGGGTACTGCTCGGCTATCAAGTGGGGCATGAGGGTTGTGCTGTGGAAAGCAGGTGAGCGGACGGTGACTCAAACGGCTCCCAAGGCGTCCGCGCCACGCGTCACCGTCACGGTCAAGCGTCTCTTTGGTCGGGAATCTGCCGATTATGTCGTGATGGTATCGATGGTGTTTTTCCTGGTCATCTTCGGTCTCGTGATGGTTCTCTCCTCCTCGTTTGTGGGGTCAGCGCTGGGAAACGACGGAAACTTTTTTGCCACCTTCTTCCGCCAGGCCGTCTGGGTGCTCTTGGGAATTCCGATGATGCTGGTGGTGTCGCGATTCCCCGCACGAAGTCTCAAGAAGATTGCCCCCACCATATTTCTTGTCGCACTGCTGTTCCAGGGCCTGGTGTTTACGCCGCTGGGATTTAGTTCTGGTGGTAACACCAACTGGGTGAATATCGCCGGCCTCACGGGTCAGCCCTCGGAAATCCTGAAAATTGCCATGATCATCTGGATGGCGGCCATTTTGGCCGATCGGATTGACGATGTTGAGGACTACCGAACGCTTCTGCGGCCCTTGGGGTTGGGGGTTCTGATTGCCTGGATCTTGGTGATGATGGGGCAAGATCTCGGAACCATGGGTGTGATGGTCGTCATCGCGGTGGGAATTGTTTTTCTCGCGGGCGCTCGACTGAGCCATCTTCTGACTGTGGTGGCTTTTATTGCCGCGGGCGTCGGAATTCTTGCGCTACTGAGTCCCTCTCGTGTGAACCGCATCATGACCTGGTTCTCCGGTTGCACTGAAGAGGACTACTTGGGCAGTTGCTGGCAGATAGTGCACTCGACTTACGCCCTGGGCTCGGGAGGCGTGTTTGGTGTGGGGCTTGGCAACTCCCGGGCGAAATGGTCGTGGCTTCCCGCTGCCGAGACGGACTTCATTTTTGCGATTGTGGGGGAGGAGCTTGGCCTGATCGGCACGAGCATGGTCATTCTGTCCTTCGTGATTTTGGCCGTGGCGATGGCTCGATTGGTCCGCGCCCAGCCCGATCCCTTCGCTCGCCTGGTGACCGGCGGTGTCATGGTGTGGTTGATTGGTCAAGCGCTCATCAACATCGCCGTGGTGCTCGAGGTTCTCCCTGTCCTAGGCGTCCCCCTGCCCTTCATGTCGGTGGGAGGCTCGGCGCTGATGTCCTCGCTGATTGGCATCGGCGTGGTGATGGCGCTGAACCGGCATGATGCAGTCTCCGTCACGGCGGGGCGGAATCGACGGAGTTCGTCTCGATGATGAGAGTGGTGCTCGCCGGCGGTGGGACCGCCGGCCACGTCAACCCTCTGCTTGCTGTTGCCGATGAACTCGTGCGGCAGGGCGAGTCATCCCCTTCTGAGATCTTCGTGATCGGGACTGCAG
>JAQBZV010000093.1 GCA_027728145.1 Actinomycetota bacterium
CCGAAGAGCGTTGGCGGAAGAGCGCGCACGCACTCGAGCTCCACACCGGTCGCCCCGTGACCCTCGGTTTTGGCCCCAGGTTCCTCCACTCGACCGGCCAATTACACAAGGGTGGTGCCCCGGAGGGTGTTTTTCTCCACATAATTGAGACGAGCACGGCTTCGGTGACTATCCCCGGCAGAGATTTTGACTTCTGGTCGCTACTGCAGTCTCAGGCCCACGGCGACGCTCGGGTTTTGACCGAAACAGGTCAACCGGTGATCAGCCTGACAGGAACGAGTAACGACCTCGATCGGTTTATTGGAACCCTTTCGTTGCAGGGTGGTTAGGCCCGGCCCTTCTTCTTGCGGAGGCGGGTGAGGGCATCCTCAAGGATTTGTTTCGCCTCTTTGTCCGTCCTGCGCTCTTTGACATAGGCCAAGTGGGTTTTGTAGGGCTCGTTTACCGGCAATTCCGGTGGGTTATCTTTGTCACGCCCTGCCGGCATACCGGTGGTGGGTGAGTCAATCATCTCGGGAATCTCTTCTGGCTCAATGTGTGCCGAGAAATAGCGAACGGTCTCATTCCCCATCGCGTCCCAGTACGACACCGCGATGCGGTCAGCCTGAATGCCACGATCTTGTTCGCCCATGGGACCGGAGCCCACACGGGTCCCCCTAATTGCGCTACCGCCAGATGCCACCCAGAACTCCTCTTAGATATCGAAACGTGTAAATAGACCAAGGACAACGATGCTGAACACCCAGATTAACGCGACAACCACAGTGATCCGGTTCAGGTTTCGCTCCGCAACACCCGAGCTGCCCAAATTGGATGTCGCTCCACCACCAAACATGTCAGACAGCCCGCCGCCCCGACCGCGGTGGAGGAGGATCATCAGGGTCAGCACGATGCTGGTGAGTGCTAGAAGCACCAAGAACACTACGCGCAGAATTTCCACATTAACCTCCCGAAGCCCTCACCACTATAGACGCATGGCACCGATTCTTACTCAACACTCACGTGCTGAGGGAACCGAGCAATCGCAACAAACTCATCAACATCGAGGCTTGCGCCTCCCACCAGTGCCCCATCGATGTTCTCGCGCTTCATAAACCCGGCAATGTTGGTGGACTTTACGGAACCGCCGTAGAGAATGCGGGTGCTTTCCGCAGCGTCGTCACCGTGAAGAGTACGGATTGTCTCTCGGAGGGCGCGACAGACATCCTCGGCCTGGTCTGGGGTTGCAGCTTGTCCGCTGCCAATAGCCCACACGGGCTCGTAGGCAACAACGATGTCAGAGCCCTGAGGTATGGCAGAGAGGACAGCACTCAGTTGGTCGACAGGCACTTTGCTCGCGCCGAATTTTTCCAAGTCCTCAGTGGTCTCCCCCACGCAGAGAATGGGTGTGAGGCCGTTGCGCAAAGCGGCCTGCACCTTTCCCGCGCAGGTATCGTCGTCCTCGTGGTGGTCTGCTCGTCGCTCAGAGTGTCCGACCAGGACATAAGTGCACTCCAGCGCTGAGAGGAATGACCCCGAGATATCACCGGTGTGTGCACCCTCATCGTGAACGGAGAGGTCCTGTGCTCCCAGTGTGAGCGGAAGGTCATCCGCATTGATGAGGGTCTGCACGGAGCGAAGATCGGTGAAGGGAGGAAACACCCCCACCTCTACCTCCTGGCCGTTGAACTTCTTATCCTTGAGCGCCCATGCAAGTTTTTGGACAAAGGCGATGGATTGGAGATGGTTCAGGTTCATCTTCCAATTACCAGCAATTAGGGGGCGACGGGTGGTTGCCATCCGAGAATCTCCAATCCAGGCAGGTGTTTTCCTTCGAGGAATTCCAAACTAGCTCCCCCTCCGGTGGAAATGTGGCCGAAGTCATCATCGGCAAAACCTAGGGCCCGGACCGCGGCGGCAGAGTCTCCCCCTCCCACAACGGACAGTCCGTTGACACGCGTGAGAGCACCGGCAACAGCTTTCGTTCCATGGGAGAACGCTTCGAACTCGAAAACACCCATCGGCCCGTTCCAAAACACCGTGTGAGACTGCTCGATGGCCACGGCGAAGGAGGCCGCTGCGTCGGGCCCAATATCCAGGCCCAGAGCGTCAGCTCCCGCAGGACCCGATTCCAACTGGTCCACGGGAAGTGTCACGTGGCTGGCATCGGGGCTAAAACTCTCGGCCATGACAATGTCTTGGGGAAGAACAATCTCAACCCCGAGTTTCTCGGCTGTGGCGAGAAACTCACGGACAACCTCTATGCGGTCAGTTTCCAGCAAACTCTTTCCGACCGCGTGACCTTGAGCCGCGAGTACGGTGAAGACCATCCCGCCACCAATGATGATCCGATCTACCGTGGGAAGAAGCGCTTCAATGACCCCGAGCTTGTCCGAAACCTTGGAGCCGCCCAGGACTACGGTATAGGGGCGCTTAGGCTGTGAGGTGAGGCGCTCCAGGACCTCGACCTCTGAGTCGACCAGGAAGCCCGCATACGCGGTGGTGAGGTGGGGCAGTTCGTAAACGCTGGCTTGCTTTCGGTGGACGACTCC
The DNA here is from genome assembly GCA_027728145.1 of Actinomycetota bacterium. Classification (GTDB taxonomy): domain Bacteria; phylum Actinomycetota; class Actinomycetes; order Actinomycetales; family Microbacteriaceae; genus Pontimonas. Next base: position 2,532 of record JAQBZV010000093.1, read on the forward strand.
GAAGCCGTCAATCACTGTCGCATCAACGTGGGATGCCCATTCCTCCGCTAATTCGAGGCGCGCCGACTCGTCCTTGGCGGTCTCGCGAGGATCAAACCGCAGATTCTCAAGAAAACACGCGTCGCCGGGAGCTAGGTCCTTGAGAGACGCCCACACAGCGTCTCCACTGACTCCCGGAAGTAGTGGCACGGGGAATCCTGCCAACTCTTCGGTCCGCGCGGCTACGGGAGCAAGACTCAGGTGGGTGTCACCGGGACCCTCTGGTCTCCCAAGGTGGCTGCCCAGAACGACTGAGGCACCTTTCTTGGTGAGCCACTGGAGAGTTGGAAGAAAGGCTCGGATCCTGCCGTCGTCGGTAATGACCTGCCCGTCAAGGGGAACATTGGCGTCCACGCGCAGGAATACCACACGACCGTGAAGGTCGAGCGAGTTGCTGAGTGTGGTGAGCGCCACTACTTAGAGCTTGGACGCCATGTACGAGGCCAGGTCAACCAAGCGGTTCGAGTAACCCCACTCGTTGTCATACCAGGAGCTGATCTTTACCTGATTGCCGATGACCCGAATGAGACCGCCATCCACCACGGAGGAATAGGGGTCTCCGACAATGTCGCTCGAGACGATGGGTTCCTCGGTGTAGCGCAAAATACCCTTATAGGGGCCTTTGTCTGAGGCATCCTTGAAGGCCTTTTGGACCTGCTCCAGGGTGACATCCTCACGTGTCTCCACCGTGAGATCGGTGATGGAGCCGGTGGGGACAGGAACCCGCAACGCGAATCCATCCAGCTTTCCCTTGAGCTCTGGGAGAACCAACCCGATGGCTTTCGCGGCACCGGTAGACGTGGGCACGATGTTGACTCCGGCTGCCCTAGCCCTGCGAAGGTCACTGTGGGGTCCATCCTGGAGGTTCTGATCCGCGGTGTAGGCGTGAACCGTGGTCATGAGACCTTTCTCAATGCCAAAGGTGTCGTGGAAGATTTTCGCCATAGGTGCAAGACAGTTGGTCGTGCAGGAGGCGTTGGAGACGATGTGGTGGTTGGCCGAGTCGTAGTGCTCGTGGTTGACACCCATCACGACGGTAATGTCCTCGCCACTCGCAGGCGCGGAGATAATGACCTTCTTGGCTCCTGCGCTGAGGTGGGCCTTCGCCTTGTCAGCGTCAGTGAAGAACCCGGTGGATTCGATCACGATATCCACATTGAGGGTGCCCCATGGCAGGTTGGCGGGGTCGCGTTCGGCGTAGACAGTGATGGCTTTGCCATCCACGACAATCGAGCCCTCTCCGGCCTCGACAGAGACGGGCAACCGTCCCCCGACAGAGTCATATTTCAGGAGATGCGCGAGCGCCTTGGGGTCGGTGAGGTCATTCACCGCGACAATCGTAATGTCGTGCGAGCTAGCAAGTGCTGCGCGGAAAAAGCTTCGTCCAATTCGGCCAAAACCATTGATGGCTACGTTAACCACGGAGGTCCCTTCACATCGAGTGCCAAAGGAAAAGGCCGGGAAAACCCCGGCCCATCCCAGAATTCCTTACGTCATCAGACTAGCAGTGAGCCACCGGCGTTGGCACGGGCAGCTGCGAAACGTTGTGCAACATTGTCCCAATTGACGATGTTCCAGAACGCAGTCACGTAGTCGGCCTTCACGTTGTGGTAGTCGAGATAGAACGCGTGCTCCCACATGTCCAACTGGAGGAT
>JAQBZV010000094.1 GCA_027728145.1 Actinomycetota bacterium
TGAGCCGGTCTTGGGGTTTGAAGTCCACGTGGAGCTCTCCACCGACACCAAAATGTTTTCCGCAGCACCCAACCCGGCGGCGATGGACGAAGCCAGCGTAGATCCCAATACCTGCATTACGCCGCTGTGTTTGGGGCTTCCCGGCAGTTTGCCGGTGGTGAATGAGAAAGCCGTGGAATACAGCATCAGCCTCGGATTAGCGCTGGGGTGCGACATTGCCCCGGTGTCACGCTTTGCCCGGAAAAACTACTTCTACCCCGACCTTGCTAAGAACTACCAGATCAGCCAATACGACGAACCCATAGCGTTTGAGGGCTCCGTCTCTGTCGAGATGGACGATGGCACCCTGGTTGAGGTCCCCATCGAGCGTGCCCACATGGAGGAGGACGCCGGAAAGCTCACCCACGTGGGTGGTGCCACCGGACGTATCCAAGGGGCTGAGTATTCCCTCGTGGATTACAACCGCGCCGGAGTTCCCTTAGTCGAAATCGTCACCAAGCCCATCGAGGGCATGGAGCACCGGGCAGGCGAGTTGGGTCGAGCGTATGTGTCGACGATTCGCGACATTGTGCGAAACCTGGGCATTTCGCATGCGCGGATGGAGCGTGGAAACCTGCGCTGTGACGCGAACGTGTCCCTTCGCCCACGCGGTCAGAAAGAGTATGGCACTCGGACTGAGACCAAGAACGTCAACTCGTTTAGGTCGATCGAGCGGGCGGTGATCTACGAGATCCGCCGGCAAGCGGTCATCCTCGCCGAGGGCGGCACCATCATCCAGGAGACCCGCCACTGGCACGAGGACACCGGGGTGACCTCGCCGGGGCGACCCAAATCGGACGCTGATGACTATCGATACTTCCCCGAGCCGGATTTGCTCCCGGTGGAGGCCAGTGCCGAGTGGGTGCAACGACTGAGGGATGCCCTTCCCGAGAGCCCCGTTCACATGCGGCGTCGACTGCGCTCGGACTGGGGCTTTAGCGATGTTGATTTCCAGGCCATCGTGAACGCCGGACTGATCCTCGAGGTTCAGTCCACCATTGACGCGGGGGTGGAGCCCGTATCTGCCCGGAAGTGGTGGATGGGGGAGGTTTCCCGCATCGCCAATGACCGTTCGGTGGAGCCAGCGAGCCTCGTCACACCGCAGGACATCAAAGCTCTGCAATCCCTGATCGACGCGGGAACCCTGACCGACAAGCTCGCCCGAGAAGTTTTACTCGGCATGATCGACGGCGAGGGCTCCCCCGAGGAGATCGTGGCCGCCCGGGGTCTCGAAGTGGTGTCTGACGATGGCGCCCTGATGGCCGCCATTGATGAAGCACTCGCAGCTGACCCGGATGTTTTGGAGAAAATTCGAGAAGGCAAGGTTCAGGCGGCCGGAGCCATCATTGGTGCCGTGATGAAAGCCATGAAGGGCCAAGCCGACGCCGCGAGAGTGCGCGAGCTCATTATTGAGCGCGCCGCAGCTTCTTAGTCCTGGAGCACGTGAGTGGTGAGCGCACCGGTGATCATCGTGCGCATGACGCGATTGCTGTAGGCGGAGTCACCGTCACCAGGCTGGGGGCCGTAGGTTCCAAAGTCAGCATGATTTGCCCCTCGAATCGTGAATGTTCGATGCTGACCGGGGGGTAGCAAGCTCTCAGCCTCCCGGCGGAGCGAATCATCGAGAAGACCGTCGCGGTCACCAATCACCTGGAAAACCTCAATGTCCAGGCCGGAAATGTCAGTGGCGCAATAGCTTGCAAACAACACCAAGTGGGTTACTGCGGGATGTGAAGCCTCCATACACGCCTTGACCCCACCGAGGGAATGCCCAGCGAGAACCCAGCTGGTGATGTCGGGGAAATCGGTGGTGAGCTCTGTCACGCCCCTGGTGTCGAGCAGGGCCATGTTGAACAGGGGATCCACGACCACCACGGTGGTGCCGGCGGCAGCGACGTCGGCCAGAGGGTAAAGGTAGCTGTAAGGGTCGACCCGAGCTCCCGGGAAATACAGGATTCCCCGGGGAAGGGAGTCTCCCGTGGGAGACATGATGACGCGGGCATCGCTGGCGTCAACCTGGACCCGGTCGTCCCGGAACACCTCAAGAGTTGCTGATCTCTCGGCGGGGAACACGATGTGGAAATAGGTCAGAAACCCCACCACAGTCACCAGAAGCGACGTCAGAGCGGTCCACCCGGTGATCCGGATGCGCCGGAGTCGTTTCCGCCGGGTGCGCTCGTGTGGTGTCATGTCCCCCTCATTCTCGTATGGAATACTGGGGTAATCATGAACATCCTCTTGGTAGTTATTTCTTCTGCGATTTTTCTGGCATCGTTCCCGATGTTCACGTACTCGTTTGTGGTCCCTGAGATTTTTGCTCCCTGGCTTTTTGCAGCCGGTGTGCTGACAGCATGCTTGGCTTTTGCTATCCCCATCGTCTTTGCTGGTCGACGCCGCTAGGCGTCAACAGATAGCACACGGTTCGAGAAGTTTTCGAGCCTCTGGCGCATCCCGACCGCTTTGTGACGGACGATTCTCTCGGGATCCGGGTGTGCCTTGGACTCCGGTGGCGTAATACGAATCAGGGTTGAACACGCCAGATCAGCACACAAATACGTCCCCACGGTGTTGCCCCGCTTGCCCTCCTCGCCGGCTTTCGGGGCGACAAAGAGGCTGACCTGAGGGGCGGGTTGAGCGGTGTGACAGAGGACACAGATCGCACTCTTGCCCGCTGGCATCTGGCTTTCGGCGGAGCGGACCATAAAACCTCGGGGGGAGTCTCCCACCCAGAAGACAAGGTATCCCTTGGTGGGATGGCTCGCGTCTCGCCAGCCCAAAAACTCCCGGTCGTCCCAGAGCGTCTCGTGGAGGCCCGGAAGCGTCATGGCGTCGAGCTCCACCTCGGTCATATTGATCATCGAGGGGGCAATCTCTGCAGCGGTTACGGGGCGCACTTAGCCATCCTAAACATCCAGGCCTACCCGGCTTGGACATGAGTGTGGGGCTGCCAGAAAACTGGCAGCCCCACACTGGTGAGTCTAAAAAGTGAAGACTAGAGGGGACGGATGTTCTCCGCCTGGGGGCCTTTCTGGCCCTGGGTTACGTCGAACTCAACGCGCTGGTTCTCTTCCAATGAGCGGTAGCCGCTGGACTGGATTGCTGAGAAGTGGGCGAATACGTCGGCGGTGCCGTCATCAGGAGTGATGAAGCCATACCCTTTTTCACCGTTGAACCATTTAACGATTCCGGTTGTCATACGTGTTTCTCTTTTCTGTGGTGCCATGGTGCGTAGCTTCGACGCTCGAAACTAACGGTCGAAACTACCTCTAACTCCCACTCTCGAAAGAGTGCACCCACCAGAAACTGCTAGGCCCAGAGTCGTCGGAAAACAAACGACTCTCACAGCGTAGCGGGAATACTCCCCTCGGCCTAGCCCCGCTCTCCAGACTCTCAGGGTGTCGGGTAGGTACCCTGGTGGCATGACCGTCGAAGTCGAGTCCGTCTGGGACTATCCGCGCCCGCCCCGAGTGGAACCCTCCTCGGAGCTCGTCATTGTGCGACACCTGGGCCACACCCTGGTGGAGAGCACCTCCACGCTCCGAGTTTTGGAAACCTCTCACCCCCCGACCTACTACCTTCCCTTCGCAGACGTCGACTGGAGCTTCTTCGAGCAGGTAGAGGGGTCAACCTGGTGTGAATTCAAAGGCGCTGCCACCTATGCCGACATTGTGGTGCAGGGGCAGCGGATCCCGAGGGCTGCCTGGTGGTACGAGACCCCCACGCCGGGGTTTGAAGTCTTGAAAGACTTCCTGGCGCTCTATCCGGGTCGAGTGGATGAGGCCACCGTGAACGGTGAGGTGGTCCAGGCCCAAGAGGGTGACTTCTACGGCGGGTGGATTACCTCCAGGGTGACCGGTCCTTTCAAGGGCGCACCGGGCACGCTGGGCTGGTAGGCACCTGCCAGAATGGTGCCATGACATCTCTGCGAGCACTCACCGAGGACGACCTCGAGGCAGTGGTGGAGATCAACAACGCCGGGTACCCAGCGGTCCCGCTGGCCACCCTCGAGGAAATCCGCGGTCTCTATGACCTCTCGAGCTACCGGATGGCGGCACTCAACGATGAGGGCGAGCTGGTGGGTTTCGCTGTAGCCATGGATCCGGGTGCTGACTATGACAGCGAGAACTACGTCTTTT
>JAQBZV010000095.1 GCA_027728145.1 Actinomycetota bacterium
TAGAACATCGCGTCCACCTGATTGAAGGGCTCAAGCCGCGCCCCAAAACGGGACGTGGTTTTGCGGATTCCTTTAGCCACGGCGCGTATTTTTCCTCGGCTGCGCCCGAGCAGGGTCACGATCTTGTCGGATTCACCGAGCAGATGCGTGCGCAGCACGATGGCATCGTCTCGGTAGGTGGGCATTCTCCTAGTATCCCGCCACGACAGCTCTTTTTCCCTCCGGGGCACACCCGAAGGACTAACTACAAAGCCTCGACGAGTTCTTTCGCGTGAGTCTCAAAGCGCAGAGCCCGGTTGACCGCCGACACAATCGCTTTGAGCGATGCGAGGGAAATATCACCATCAATTCCCACACCCCAGAGGGTTCGAGAATTCACCTCGAGCTCCACATAGGCGGCGGCGAGGGCATCCCCACTGGCACTCAGGGTGTGCTCGACGTAATCAAACAGCCGAATTTGAATTCCCTGGTCGGAGAGAATTTTCAGGAACGCAGCGATCGGGCCATTGCCCTCCGCGGTTGCCTCCATCTGGTCATCCCCTGAGCGCAACTTGATGTCCAGGGTGACGGTGCCATCCAAATCACTCGCCGAACGGGTGGCGAGCAATTCGTAGTGCCCCCACTTCGCTTCGGCCTCGGTAGCGGGGAGGTACTCGTCTTGGAAGATGGTCCAGATCTGGTCGCTGGTGACTTCGCCACCCTCCGCGTCGGTTTTGGCCTGAACGACTTGGGAAAACTCGATTTGGAGCTTCCTCGGCAAATCCAGCGCATGATCGGTCTTCAACAGGTAGGCGACCCCACCCTTGCCGGATTGTGAGTTGACCCGGATGACCGCCTCGTAGGTTCGACCGACGGCCTTGGGGTCAATCGGCAGGTAGGGAACAGCCCACTCCAGGTCGTTGACCTCCACACCCTTCGCTTGGGCGTCTGCCTCCATAGCCTCGAAGCCTTTTTTGATGGCGTCCTGGTGGGAGCCGCTAAACGCGGTGTAGACAAGGTCACCAGCCCACGGGCTTCGCTCGTGGACGGCCAACTGGTTGCAGTATTCCGCGGTGCGTTTGATTTCATCCAGGTCACCAAAATCAATCTGGGGGTCAATCCCCTGGGTGAACAGGTTCAGTCCCAGCGCTACCAGGTCAACGTTTCCGGTGCGCTCACCGTTACCAAACAGGCACCCTTCAATGCGGTCGGCACCCGCCATATAGCCAAGCTCCGCTGCCGCGATAGCGGTTCCACGGTCGTTGTGGGGGTGCAGGCTCAGAATGACGTTGTCCCGGTGGTTCAGGTTCCTCGACATCCACTCAATCGAGTCGGCATACAGGTTCGGGGTGGCCATTTCCACGGTCGCCGGCAGGTTGATGATCACCTTGCGCTGGGGCGTGGGCTCCAGAACCTCGAGCACCTGGTTACACACCTCGAGCGCAAATTCCAACTCAGTTCCGGTGTAGCTCTCGGGAGAGTATTCGTAATAAATGTCGGTACCAGGAACGAGTGATTCCATCGATCGGCAGAGCTTCGCGCCCTCCACGGCGATGTCGATGATGCCCTGCTTATCGGTGCGGAACACGACATCGCGCTGGAGGGTGCTGGTCGAGTTGTAGAGGTGCACGATGGCCTGCTTGGCGCCCACCAGGGACTCATAGGTGCGTTTAATCAGGTGCTCGCGCGCTTGGGTGAGCACCTGAATGGTCACGCCCTCGGGAATGAGGTTGTCCTCGATGAGGCTTCGGACAAAATCAAAATCGGTTTGTGAGGCGGAGGGGAAACCCACTTCAATTTCTTTGTACCCCATCCGCACCAGGAGCTCGAACATGATTTTCTTACGCTCCGGGCTCATCGGATCAATGAGCGCCTGGTTCCCATCACGCAAATCAACGGCACACCACCGGGGGGCTTTATCGATGACAGCGTCTGGCCAGGTGCGATCAGGCAGTTGAACGGAGAAATTCTGCGTATACGGCCGATACTTGTGAATCGGCATCGAAGATGCTTGTTGAGTGTTCTTCATGAGCTCGTGTCCCTTACGTCTAATCTGAGCGGCCAACGCCAATGAGCCGCGACGGGGGGATGGCCTAGAGAGACACCCCGGCGCGGCGGGTAAGGAGGAGAAGCTCGTTTCTCACCTGTGTAGGATAACACGCGCCCCAGTGCGCTCGCTAGAGACCCAATTTCGTGATTTTTTTGGCGTCTCGTTGCCATTCTTTGGAGACTTTGACCTGAATAGACAGGTACACCTTGTGTCCGAGCAGCGCCTCCACCTCGGCCCGAGCACGGGAGCCAATGTCTTTGAGTTTCCCGCCACCTTTGCCGATCATGATGCCTTTTTGGCTGTCCCGCTCGACCCACAAACTGGCAAAAATCTGAGCTAAACCATCCTCTCGCTCCCCCATCTCATCGATGGTCACCGCAATGGAGTGCGGGAGCTCGTCACTGACCCCCTCCAGTGTTGCCTCCCGGATGAGCTCCGCGATTCGCACCTCAACGCTCTGCTCACTCGTGTCTTCTGGAGGATAGAGAGCCTCGGATTCTGGCATCAGAGCCAGAATCTCCCGCACCACGACATCGAGTTGCTCCCCGCTCACCGCGGAGAGGGGAATCAGCGTTTCCCAGTCCGCCAACTGGTCCACCTCCACCAGCCGGGTCGCAATCTGGTCCTTGGTGGCGCTATCGGTTTTCGTGATGAGGGCGATTTTTCGAGCCTTGGGATATTTGAGGATTTCGTTGGCGATATAGGTGTCTCCCGGACCCACAACATCGGTGGCGGGAACACAGAACGCGATGACATCGACTTCCGAGAGTGTCGACTGCACAAGATCGTTCAGTCGTTGGCCGAGCAACGTCCTCGGTCGGTGCACGCCCGGAGTGTCGACAATGATGAGCTGGCCGTTATCGCGGTGCACGATGCCTCGGATGGCGTGCCTGGTGGTTTGAGGTTTGGAGGAGGTGATCGCGACTTTTTCACCCACCAAGGCGTTCATCAGAGTGGATTTCCCGACGTTGGGTCGCCCCACGAACGTGACAAAGCCTGCTCGGTAGGTGTCCTCACTCATGGCAGCGGGACTTCGCCCGTACTGGCCTGATCAATTTCTTGGCGAACAGCTTTCCGCTCCAGCCAGCCCTCCGTCGGGGACACCCGAATCCACGCCACGCGTTGGTTTCGCCCCTCCGGCGCCTCGGCCACCAAAATCAAGTCCGGTGTGGACGCACTCGAACCTCCCTCGGGGAGGCGACCGATGAGTTTGGTCAACAACCCCCCAACAGTGTCGACATCTTCATCTTCGATGTCGATGTCGTAGAGGTCCTCTAAGTCGTCCACGGAATATTTGGACGCCACCCGATAGGTATCGGGTCCCAGAGGATAGATGTCTTGAACATCGGTGTCGTATTCATCAGAAATCTCACCCAAGAGCTCCTCAATAAGGTCCTCCAGGGTCACCAGCCCCGCAATCCCGCCGTATTCGTCGACGACCATCGCGAGGTGATTTTGTTCCCGCTGCAGAAAACGAAGGGTGTCATCGGCGTTCTTGCTCTCGGGGATGAACAGCGCCGGTTTGGCAAGAGTGGCGATGGGTTTCTTGAGGGCGCCGGCTGCCTTTTCGTGTTTGATCCGCGCCACATCGCGCAGATAACAAACACCGATGACTTCGTCGCTGTCTTTTCCAATCACCGGCATACGAGACACCCCTCGTTCGAGGAATACCGACATCACGTCGTTGATGCTGTCCTCAGCATCCACGGTGATCATGTCGGTTCTCGCCACCATGATTTCTCGAACAATGGTGTCGCCAAAGTCAAACACGGAGTGCAGTAGCTCGCGGTCTTCCTCTTCGAGCATGTCCTGCGCAGTGGCCTCATCCACCCAGTTGCGGAACTGATTCTCACTGGTCACCGTGGCAGTGCCGCCCACACCGGGGGTAACAACGTTGCCCAACACCACGAGACCCTCGGCGAGCGGGCCGACCGCCAAGCGCACCACCCGCACCAGCCCACCAAAAGTTCGGACCATGAAGGGGGCATTTCTGGCGCCAACGGCCCGGGGACTAGACCCCACGACCACAAACGACACCCCGGTGACAATGGCGCCTGCCACCAGCAACACCTGCCACCACTGCTCCAGCCACATCGAGGCCGCCAGCGTGATCAACACGGC
>JAQBZV010000096.1 GCA_027728145.1 Actinomycetota bacterium
GGACTCCGGTCTATTCCGGAAAAGTGCGTGAGCTTTATATTCCAGAATCAGCATCTAACATCATTGAGGCCAACAAGCTTCTGATTGTCGCCACAGACAGGGTTAGCGCGTTTGATCACATACTCACCCCTGAGGTCCCCGGAAAGGGCGCAATTCTCAGCTCACTCACCCGCTGGTGGTGTGAGCAGTTAGCCGATATACCCAATCACCTCAGTTCGGAGAGTCCTCCCGAGGAGGTTGCCGACCGCGCAATGGTGGTGGAGCCCCTGACTATGTTCCCCGTGGAGTGCGTGGTGCGGGGATACTTGGCGGGAAGCGGCTGGAAGGAATACCAAGCAACCTCGAGCGTCTGTGGCATCGCCCTCCCTCCCGGATTGTCTGAGGGTGATGAGCTCCCTCACCCACTCTTTACCCCCGCAACAAAAGCGGCGCTCGGGGATCACGACGAGAACATCTCTTTTGACCAGATGGTGGAGGTGACCGGAGAGGACGACGCTGTGGCACTGCGTGATCTGAGTCTCTCGATCTACTCTCGTGCCCGCGACCTGGCGCACTCCTGCGGTGTGATTCTTGCCGACACCAAGCTGGAGTTTGGTCGGCACCGCTCGACCGGTGCGATCACTCTCGGGGATGAGGTCCTCACCTCCGACAGCAGCAGATACTGGGATGGGGAGCTATATTCCGCTGGTGGAATAGATCGGCTGGACAGTTTTGACAAGCAACTCATTCGCAACTGGCTTCAGGAGAATTGGGACCAGACGGGATCTCCCCCCGCTCTTCCCGAGGAGTTAGTGACCCACACCATGGCCAGGTATCGGGAGCTTTTTCAGCGTCTTACCGGGAAAACGTTCTAGACAAGAGTGGCCATGACGCTTCACCCCACAAGCCATCCGATGCGCCCTCCCTCCCTGGCGCATAAGGCCGCCTGGCCGGTTGCGCTGGGACTGAGTCCGCTTCTCTATGCCCAAGGAAAATGGGTTCGCAAACAATCACCACGACTTCCCCATGCTCCTGGACCGTGGGAGGGCGAAGCTCCCGGCCCAGAACCACTCTCTGTTCTGGGAGTGGGGGACTCCACCATTGCTGGCGTGGGGGTCAGTGACCCCCTTCACGGGCTCATTCCGCAGTTCTCTCTTGCTCTCCATAACTCCACTCAGCGGGGGGTCTCTTGGCGCTCGGTAGGCGAGAGTGGCGCCACCTCGAAAGAAATTCTTGCCAGGTTCCTCGCGCCCGCTCTTGCAGCCCCGGCCGACATCGTGATGGTGTCGCTGGGAGCAAACGACGCCAAGAACCTCAAGCCTCTCGGTGCGACGATTGCTCGGTTTGAGCGTCTTATTAACGCGTTGCACGATGGCCATCCACAGGCCGTTCTGATTTTCTCGTCACTACCCGCTTTCTATCTGTTCCCCACATTGCCTCAACCCTTGCGCTCGATCATCTACGCGCACTCTCAAGCAATTGAGCGCTCGATTCGACCGCTCATTGAGTCCCGTCCGTTTGCGATGATGTCGCCTCCTCCCACGGAATACCACGACGAGTTTTTTGCCTCCGATGGTTTCCATCCGAGCGAAATCGGATATCGCGACTGGGCCCAATGGGCTCTCGACGACGCCCTCGAGCGTGGCGCGCTCGAGCATCTGGACGCTCGATAGACTGAGGGCCTGTGAACTGCTGAGTCAAGGTGTCGGAGCGTGAGTAGTGGCCATCATCGTTGTCGAAGTCATGCCCAAGCGCGAACTCCTCGATCCCGCCGGTAAAGCTGTCCTTGGAGCTCTCCACCGCAGCGGAATTACTGGGTTTCACGAAGTTCGGATCGGCAAGCGCTTTGAACTGCACATCGAGGGTGCGGTGACGGACGCCCATCTCGCCGATGCTCGCACGATGGCGAATGACTTGCTTTCTAACGGCGTGATCGAAGATGTGCTGGATGTTCGTGTGGAGGACTCCCCGGCATGAGGGTCGGGGTTGTCACGTTCCCTGGATCACTCGATGATCGCGACGCGCTTCGTGCCGTCCGCCTTGCCGGCGGGAACCCTGTTCCGCTCTGGCACGGCACTGCGGACCTCGACGGTGTCGACGCTCTGATTCTTCCCGGTGGCTTCAGTTACGGGGATTACCTTCGGTGTGGGGCAATTGCTGCGCACTCCCCGATCATGTCGGAGGTGGTGGCTGAGGCCGCAAAGGGGCTCCCCATTTTGGGCATCTGCAACGGTTTCCAAATTCTTGTCGAAGCGGGCCTGCTGCCCGGAGGTTTGATTCGCAACGATCACGGAGATTTCATTTGCCGAGATCAAAAACTGCGGGTAGAGAACGCCGAGACAGCGTGGACGTCGGGCTATGACACCAACCAAGAGATCGTCATTCCCCTGAAGAACGGTGAGGGTGGATTCATTGCCGACGATGAGTCTCTGAAAAGGATTGAGGGCGAGAACCTTGTTGCCTTCCGCTACCTGGACATCAACCCGAATGGCTCCGCCCACGACATCGCCGGATTACGCAACGACACCGGCCGGATTGTGGGTTTGATGCCCCACCCCGAGCACGCGGTGGAGGCGGGCTTTGGCCCCGACACCGACGTGGCCATGAAGTCGGGGATGGACGGTCTTGCCATGTTCCAGTCGGTGCTCACCCAGGTCGTGAACGCGTGACCAGGACACCCGGTTCGCTCTATCGAGTAATGGCGTTCGCTGAAATGGTGACCTGGACGCTCTTGATTGCGGCCATGGTCGCCCGATACGGCTTCGCCTACGACGGCCCACTGTTCTTTGCTGCCGGTCTCAGCCACGGGATTATCTTCATTGCCTATTGCATCACCGCAGTCATCATTGGGATCAATCTGCGGTGGGGTTTTGGCACCATTGTCTTGGCTGTGCTCTCCGCCATTCCGCCGTGGATGACACTGCCTTTTGATCGCTGGCTCGAGAAAAGAAACAAGCTCGAGGGTCAGTGGCGACTAGAGGATTCCGGAGACCCGCGCGACCAGCACTGGATCGATCGGGTTGTGCGATTGGGCTTGCGCCACCCCGTGTGGTCTTTCGTCATCATCGTCCTCGGGATGGCGCTGGTGATCAGTGTTCTCTTGGCGCTGGGTTCACCCACTGAGTGGGGCTCTGAGTAATGTCGGTTGACTCGGTAACACACGCGGAGGGTACTCCCGAGAAAGAGCAACCCTACGAGGCTTTGGGTCTCAAAGCCGACGAGTATGAGGAAATTCGCCGCCTTCTGGGTCGTCGCCCCACGTCAGGCGAACTGGCCATGTATTCGGTGATGTGGAGCGAGCATTGCTCCTACAAATCCTCCAAAGTTCACCTGCGCCAGTTTGGCCAGAAAGTCACCGACGAGATGCGCACCCACCTCATGGTCGGCATGGGAGAAAATGCCGGCGTCGTCGACGTGGGTGAGGGCTGGGCGGTCACCTTCAAGATCGAAAGCCACAACCACCCGAGCTTCATTGAGCCCTTTCAGGGGGCGGCAACCGGGGTGGGAGGCATTGTTCGCGACATTATTTCCATGGGAGCCAGGCCAGTAGCGGTCATGGATGCCCTTCGCTTTGGGGCGCTTGACCACCCCGACACGAAAAGAGTCGCACCTGGTGTGGTCAGTGGAATCAGTTTCTATGGCAACTGCCTCGGTTTGCCCAACATCGGTGGTGAGACCTGGTTTGACCCCGTCTATCAGAACAACCCCTTGGTCAATGCGTTAGCCGTTGGAGTGCTCCGCCACGAAGACCTCCACCTCGCCAACGCGAAGGGTCCAGGCAACAAGGTTGTTCTCTTTGGTGCTCGAACTGGGGGCGATGGAATCGGCGGGGCCTCCATACTTGCCAGCGAAACTTTTGATGAGGGTGGCCCCACCAAACGCCCCTCCGTTCAAGTGGGCGACCCCTTTGCCGAGAAGGTCCTGATCGAATGCTGTCTCGAGCTTTTCCAGAACGGTGCTGTCGAGGGCATCCAAGACTTGGGAGCAGCCGGAATCAGCTGTGCGACCTCTGAGCT
>JAQBZV010000097.1 GCA_027728145.1 Actinomycetota bacterium
ATCCCGGAGGCCGTGGTGGCGATACTCGCGGTGGCTCGACTGGGAGCAATCCACTCCGTGGTGTTTGGAGGCTTCAGCGCGGAGAGTCTTCGCGCCCGGATTGATGACGCCGAAGCATCCATGGTCATCACTGCTGACGGCGGTAATCGAAAAGGTTCTGTGTTCGCGCTGAAGGGCGCAGTAGACCAGGCACTGGCGGATGGTGACACGTCGGTGAAGAACGTGCTCGTGGTCAAGCGGGGCGGAAACGACGTGGACTGGGTCGAGGGGCGAGACCTGTGGTGGCATGACGAGATGGCCCCCATGGTCGCTGATCACGAGGCTCAGGCATTTGAGGCGGAGAACCCGCTGTTCATCCTGTACACCTCGGGTACCACCGGCAAACCTAAGGGCATCCTGCACACCTCGGGTGGGTACCTGACCCAAGCTGCCTTCACGCACAAGAACGTTTTCGACCTGCACCCGGAGACAGATGTCTACTGGTGCACCGCGGATATTGGCTGGATTACCGGACACAGCTACGTCGTCTATGGACCTCTGGCCAACGGGGCAACCCAGGTCATCTATGAGGGAACTCCGGACACCCCCCACCCGGGGCGCTGGTGGGAAATCATCGAAAAGTATGGGGTGACGATTTTTTACACCGCCCCCACCGCTATTCGCACGTTTATGAAGCTGGGGCGCGAGATTCCGCAGAAGTTTGACCTCTCCAGCCTCCGGGTGCTCGGCACCGTGGGGGAACCCATCAACCCCGAGGCGTGGATGTGGTACCGCGAAGTTATCGGCGCCAACACCACCCCGATTGTCGACACCTGGTGGCAAACCGAAACCGGAGCCATCATGATTTCTGCTCTCCCCGGTGTCACCGCCACAAAACCTGGCAGTGCTCAGGTTCCGATTCCCGGTATTTCGGTCGCAGTCCTCACGGAGGACGGTCAGCACGTGGGCTCGGATGCCGGTGGCCTCCTGGTCATCACGGAGCCGTGGCCCTCTATGCTCCGGGGTATTTGGGGCGATGAGGAACGTTTCAAAGAAACCTACTGGTCGATGTTTGGGAATCAATACCTCGCCGGTGACGGCGCCCACCTGGATAAAGATGGCGACGTGTGGCTACTCGGACGAGTAGATGACGTCATGAATATCTCGGGGCACCGCCTCTCCACGATGGAGATCGAGTCAGCCCTGGTGTCCCACCCCATGACGGCGGAAGCCGCCGTGGTGGGAGCCAGTGATGACACCACCGGGCAGGCAGTGGTGGCGTTTGTCATCCTCAAGTCACGATTCGCGGGCACCCTGAGTGACGAAGAGGTCACCACTCAACTGCGCGAGTGGGTGGCCCAGCAGATTGGTGCTATCGCCAAACCGAGGACCGTCTTTGTGGTGGCGGAGCTTCCGAAGACTCGCTCGGGAAAAATCATGCGACGACTTCTGCGCGACATCGCGGAGGGTCGAGAAGTCGGGGACACCACGACGCTCACGGACACCTCCGTCATCAGGGTGATCAGCGATGGCGTGAAGTAATTAGTCCCTGAACTCCAGAATTACCTCGACCTCTACGGGGGCGTCCAAGGGCAACACTGCGACCCCTACGGCGGCCCTGGCGTGGAGACCTTTATCGCCAAAGATTTCAGCCAGCACCTCCGAGGCACCGTTCAGAACCTGGGGTTGACCGATGAAATCGGGTGCTGAGGCCACAAAACCATTGACCTTCACAATCCGGGTGACCCTATCCAGGGAACCCAGGACGCTGTGTGCGGCGGCCAAGGCATTCAGTGCACATACCCGAGCAAGCTCCGCAGCACTCGACGCAGACACTTCCGCTCCCACCTTCCCGGTGGCGAGCAGGGTTCCATCGACGAAGGGTAACTGGCCGGCGGTGAAGAGCAGATTTCCACTGGTCATCGCGGGAACATACGCGGCCACCGGGGTGGCCACAGCGGGCAGCGTAATCCCGAGCTCTGCGAGCCTGGCGTCTATGTGACCCATTAGATGTCTTTCTGAACGGGGCGCTTGAAGTACGCAACGAGACCGCCCTCGGGGCCTGTCACGATCTGAACCAACTCCCACCCTTGCTCTCCCCAGTTGTTGAGGATGGCGGTGGTGTTGTGAATGATGAGCGGTGTGGTGATGTATTCCCACGTCGTCATGACTGACCTCGTTTCACGAAAATCTTAGGGTTCCACCTTGTACTCTGAGACATATGTCCGAGAACAAGGATCGGCCCAGGGGCTTGATACAAGCGCTCGCTGGTATCGCTGGATTTGGTGCAATCGCGGGCGTGATGGTGACCGCGATGATTTCTCCTGCACTGGCTGTTGCCAGTGTGGGCACGAACAGCGCCGTTGGTGTTTTTAATGCCTTGCCTGAGTTTATTGAGCTGGGGGAACAAGCACAAAAGAACACCTTGTGGGCGCAGAACACCGCAGACCCAGCCGACGGATACTCCCAAGTCGCGGAGGTGTATTGGCAGGACCGTGAAGAAATTGCCCTGGAAGACATGTCCCCCTACCTCGTTGCCGCGGCAGTCGCCGGCGAGGACCGTCGTTTCTATGACCACGTCGGTGTCGACGTCAACTCGGTTGTTCGCGCCGCACTCGGAAATGTCATCTCCGGCGACATCGAAAGTGGCGCCTCCACGTTGACCATGCAGTTGGTAAAGAACACCTACATCCAGCGGTCCCAGTATTTATCCACCGAAGAGGAGCGCCAAGCCGCCTATCAGGAGGCCATCGAGACGTCCTTCCAGCGCAAGCTCAACGAAATGAAACTCGCTATTGGTATCGAGAAGAGATACACCAAGGACGAAATCGTGGAGGCCTATCTCAACATCACTGGTTTCGGGGGGAATACCTATGGTGTTCAGGCGGCTGCCCAAAAATACTTCGGTAAACCCGCAACCAACCTAACCCCCGCTCAGGCGGCCAGCCTGCTAGCTATCGTTCAGTATCCCTCCACACGAAACTTGGAGAACCCGGCAAATTACGCGGCGAACGAAGCCCGACGCGACGTCATCCTGGCCGCGATGTTTGCCGAGGACTACATCACCGAGGCTCAATACGAGACCGCCATCAACACCCCGGTCAACAGCTCGTTTGTGACCATCTCTCCGCCCCGGGCCGGCTGTCTCGCTGGTGACGTGTACGCCCGATTCTTCTGCGACTATGTCATCAAGAATGTCGAAAACTTTGAAAGCCTCGGGGCAACACCTGAGGAGCGCAACGAACGCTGGCGCAAGGGTGGACTGAACGTCTACACAACGCTCAACATGTCATTGCAGACCACCGCTCAAGACCGCATCTGGGAACTGGTGCCGAACGACGAGGAGCGCTTCGAGCTCGGAAGCGCCTCCAGCAGCGTGGAGGTCCCCACCGGACGGGTTCTCACCATGGCCCAAAACAAAATCTTCAATGACTCCGAAGAGGGGGCTGGACTCGAAGCCACCGCGGTGAATTTCAACACCGATAGAACCTACGGAGGCTCCAGCGGTTTCCAGGTCGGCTCGACCTACAAGATTTTTGCCCTCATCGCGTGGTTGCAGCGCGGCTATGGTCTCGACGAGGTGGTGGATGCGTCCCGCCAGGAGCTTGAGCAAGCCGGGTTCCTCGACACCTGTGGCGATGGTGGCGGACCGTGGGCTGGTCTGTGGGAGTTCAAAAACTCCGCAGATTTAGAAATTCCCTCTGCCACCGTCTATGAAGCGACAACTCGATCGATCAACACGGCATGGGCAGCCATCGCCGAGCAACTCGATCAGTGCGAGATCAGGACGGCGGCGGAGTCACTCCTCGTCCCCCGAGCCGATGGAGGTGTTCTCCAAACGAACCCCTCTGCGGTGTTGGGAACAAATGAAATAGCCCCGCTCACAATGGCCACCGCTTTTGGGGGTATCGCTCATGGCGGTGTGGTGTGTGAGCCCATCGTCGTGGACCGCTTCGTCACTGACACCGGTGAGACCATTCCCGGGCAGGAATCAACCTGTCGGCAAGGGATTAG
>JAQBZV010000098.1 GCA_027728145.1 Actinomycetota bacterium
GGCAAACCAGCCACACCCCAAGTGAAGAAGCCAGCATCCTCGGCACCGCCATCGCCACAACCGCGGCATCCATCCGCGACGAGGCGTCCTCTGGTGATGCAACCACCCAGGAGATTCTGGACGCTCTCCTGATCATCTTGGAAGACCCAGAACTCCAGGAGATGGCTCGTCCCCACCTGGAGTCCGGAGCCGACGCCCCCACAAGCTTGTTCAGGGCTCTGGATGAATTCGCGGAGCTCATGGGTGACGATGAGGACTTCCAGTCCCGAGTGGCGGATCTCCGAGGCATTGCCGCCCGAATTTCCGCGTGGATACGGGGTCTCGCTGCGGGACCAGGCATTCCCGCCGAGGGCACCTGGATTATCGTTGCCGAGGATCTCACCCCGTTGGAGACGTCGCAGTTTGGCGACTCTGTCGTGGGAGTCATCACAGAACTCGGGGGACCAACGTCCCACACCGCCATCATTTGCCGCGCTCTGGGTATCCCGGCGCTCGTGAGTGCGACAGGAGCCATGGCCCTCGAGCAGGGCTCCTCGGTCCTCGTGGATCCTGAGGGTAATCGTGCTGTGGTCGGTGGGGAACTCTCCAGCGCCACCACGGCCATCTCCTTTATCGCTCAGGCTGATGCGCCCCTCATTACGGTTCGAGCGAACATCGGTGGTCTTGCCGATGCCGAGAAAGCGGCAGAGACCGGAGCCCGTGGCGTAGGTCTCTTTCGCACCGAGGTTCTCTATCTCTCATCGTCGAACATGCCAAGTGTGGACGAGCAGGCCACGCTCTACACCGAAGTCCTCAAGGCGGCTCCTGCAGGAAAAATCATCATCAGAACTATTGATGCTGGCAGTGACAAGCCGGTACCGTTCCTGTCCATCCCCCGCGAGGACAACCCCGCTCTGGGAGTTCGAGGCTTCCGCCTCACTGCTGAGCACCTCGACTTCCAACGCTCACAACTGACCGCAATCGCTCAGGCAATCAATGCCACCGGGCGTGATGTCGGAGTCATGGCGCCGATGGTGTCCACGGTCTCCGAGGTACGGGAGTTCGCTGCTCTCTGCGATGACGCAGGCATCACCCAGGTGGGCATCATGATTGAAACCCCCGCCATAGTCCCGGTGATGGCAGACCTCAAAGGCCTGCTCAGTTTTGTCAGCATCGGAACAAATGATCTTTCCCAGTATCTATTTGCCGCTGACCGCATGCACCCTCATCTGGGCGCGCTGAATGACCCCTGGCAGCCGGGTCTGCTGAGAACGGTGGCGGCAATTGCCGAGTCAGCCAGGAAGCTCAAGATTCCCGTCGGAGTGTGTGGGGAAAGTGCTGCCAACCCGTTGTTGTCCATTGTGTTCGCGGGGCTGGGAATAGATTCGGTCAGCGTTGCACCCAGCGCTGTTGACGCTGTCTCCACAGCGTTGAGCGCGGTCGATTCCACCACCGCGACCAAGGCCGCAAAGCGCGCGCTTGCTGCCAGCACCCCGAACGACGCAGAGGCCGCCGTTCGAGCCCTCTTCTCGTAGCGGGCTTCGGCGTATTCTGGGTGACCCGACGGAAGGTTTCTGATGCGTTCAATTCGTGTGGCTCACAGCGGAGGTCCTGAGGTTCTCACCCTGACCGAGGCTTCAGAACCGAATTGCGGGGATGGAGACATCCTCGTTGATGTGGCGGCTGCGGGGGTCAACTTCATCGACATTTATCAGCGCGAGGGCCTCTACCCGATGCCACTGCCCTACACGCCGGGACTCGAGGGGGCAGGAATAGTTCGCTCAGTGGGGTCTCGGGTCACCGACTTCTCCCCCGGTGACCAAGTTGCCTGGACCGGACACCTGGGAAGCTATGCCGCAGTCGTGGCCTTGCCGGCAGATAAAGCTGTCCGTGTTCCAGAGGGAGTGGCCTTGGAGACCGCCGCCGGCATGATGTTGCAGGGCCTCACCGCCCACTACCTCGTCACCAGTGTTTTTGAAATCAAACCAGGAGATCACGCCCTAGTGCATGCCGCTGCGGGCGGCGTGGGGCTTCTGCTGTGTCAGATGATTAGCGCCCGAGGCGGCGAGGTCATCGGAACCGTGTCCACTGACGCTAAAGCAGACGCGGCACTGGCAGCCGGAGCGAGCCACATCATTCGATACGACCGCGAGGAAGTCGACTCCCGCGTGAAGGAGATCACCGACGGCCACGGAGTATCCGTGGTGTACGACGGTGTGGGGCGGGACACTTTTGACGCAAGTTTGCGAAGCCTTGCCCCCCGGGGTGTGATGGCACTGTTTGGTCAATCAAGCGGTCCGGTGGAGTCCTTTGACCCCCAGATCCTCAACCAACTGGGGTCGCTAGTTCTCACAAGACCGAGCCTTACCCACTTCACCCAAACCCCCGAAGAGCTTCGCTGGAGAGCCGGTGACGTGCTCGACGCACTCGTGGAGGGTTCCCTGGAGTTCACCCTGCACGGGACATACCCGCTCGAGAATGCCCAGAGGGCCCATCAGGACCTTGCCGCGCGGGTTACCTCCGGCAAGCTTCTCCTCGCGCCTTGACGACGGCACGACCTTCGACAGTGCGAGAGCTTTCGCAGTAGCGTGGGAGCATGAAAATACTCCTCGTCGGCGCCGGTGGCGTTGGTAACGCACTCGCAAAACTTCTTGCCACCAGAGACTTCTACGAGTCAGTGGTGGTCGCCGACTACGACGTCTCCCGCGCGGAGTCTGTCGTGGAGTGGATTGGCAGAAGGTTTCCCGCAGCTCATCCCCGGTTTAGCGCAGCACAGATAGACGCTTCCCAGCCCTCCCACGTCACCGAGGCGGCACTTGCCCACGGCTCCACCATCGTAATGAACGCTGTGGAGCCATCCTTCGTCGAGAGCATCTTCGATGGTGCCCTGGCGGCAGGAGCTGACTACATGGACATGGCCATGAGTCTCTCCAAACCCCACCCCACCGACCCTCACACCACTGCGGGAATCAAACTCGGTGATTACCAATTCGAGAAGGCCCCCGAGTGGGAAAAAGCCGGTCGACTTGCCCTTGTCGGGATGGGCGTTGAACCGGGGATCTCCGATGTTTTTGCCCGGTATGCGTCTGATCACCTGTTCAGTGAGATCGACGAGATTGGCGTTCGCGACGGAGCAAACCTTGTCGTCACTGACGACACGGGGCGCGAAATCTTCGCGCCCTCGTTCAGCATTTGGACCACCATCGAGGAGTGTCTCAACCCTCCGCTGATCTGGGAGAAAGACAAGGGTTGGTTCACTACTGCCCCCTTTAGTGAGCCAGAGGTTTTCACCTTCCCGGCAGGCATTGGCCCTGTGGAATGCGTGAACGTGGAGCATGAAGAGGTGTCCCTGGTTCCTCGCTACCTCGACGCCAAGCGGGTGACCTTCAAATATGGGCTCGGGGAAGAGTTCATCAGCGTCCTTCGGACTCTGAATCTTCTGGGTTTGGATGGGATTGAACCGATATCGGTGCGCACTGCTCCCGATGGTGACGGCAAGCGCTCCGTCGCCTCCGTCTCGCCGCGGGACCTGGTCGCCGCCGTGCTGCCCGACCCCGCAACGCTCGGTGATCAGATGAGTGGAACCACCTGTGCGGGGACCTGGGTGACCGGAAAGGGCACCGATGGCGCTCCCCGTGAGGTCTTCCTCTACCACGCGATCGACAACGCCTGGACTATGGAGCACTACGACTCCCAGTGCGTCGTCTGGCAAACGGCACTAGCTCCCGCGCTCGCGCTGGAGCTTCTCGCAAAGGGAGTGTGGTCAGGCTCCGGAGTTCACGGCCCTGAAGCGTTTGATGCCAAGCCCTTCCTGGAGCTTATGGAGAAGCCCGAATCCGAGGGTGGCTACGGCCAAGCCTGGGGGCTGGAAGACCGCTAGCTCGGGGAGAACCGAAGCGACAAGCAGGAGAGCCCGCCATCGATTTTTTGGCACTCCGAGTTCTCCAACTCGATCACCACGAACCCTGCGGTTCGAACCCGCTGGGCCGTCACCGGGAACCCTGAGG
>JAQBZV010000099.1 GCA_027728145.1 Actinomycetota bacterium
TGCACTGAGGATCCAGACTTCGGCTCCCTCGAGGGCAGACACGCTCACATCCTCTACAACAACAGGGATGCCGGCACTCCGTGCATAGTCGGTGAGAACCGCTTCGGTGATGCCTGGCAGGTGGGGCGTGGTGGGAGGAATCACCGTCGGGTGGTCGTTTCTTGCCCGCCAGATCATGAGTGAGCTGTAGGCACCCTCCACCAGAAGGTCATCTGCGGTGGTGATGATGGCTTCGGTTGCCCCCAGCGGGGCCACCTGAGTGCGAAGAGCCAGCAGGGCTTCTAGGTCGGGACCCTTGGTGTGGGGAAAACGTCTCGGGTCGTGTGGTGCCCTCGCAATAACCACTTCGGAACTCCACGGCGGGGCAGGCCTTTTGCGATAGCGCAGGGTCGCACCACCGGGGGTCGCCACGGCTTCAATCCGCGGAAACCACGATCCTTCGGCGGGAAGAGCGCTCACCAGCGCCGACAGAAAAGCATTCAGTCGATCGGGAGTTACGTCTGTGTTTGAGAGTACAGAGTCGGAGAATCGATCCAGGTGGCGCTCCAGCGCCACCACCCGTCCATCCGCCACGCGGAACGAGTCCGCCACCAGCGTGGTCTGCCGGGCTGGGTCGCACCACTCGATGGGCGAGAAGCGCTCCCCCGAGAACTGGTACAGAATCTGACTCATAGGCTAAAGGCTATGACGAAGGGCTTTCTGAGGCATCCTTTGCACCAGCGTGCCTCGCCCGCCGAAGCCTTCCATGCTCTCTGTGGAGAGAGCCCGAACGCCCTCTGGTTAGACCACCACGGTGAGCGCGGCAGCGGGGTCTCGTATGTTGCACTTGGCAGTCCGCTGACGCTGACGGAGAACTGGCGTGCAGAGGTTCGCTCCGCCTGGTCTGATTTGTCCCTGTCGGGGAGCTTAGACCTCGAAGGAGTGCCACTCGGCATCCACCTGGTGCTGCCCTACGAGTTGGGTTCCGAGACGCTCGGGTGTGAGATTTTGGGCGACATTATCCCGCGAGCGCTTGCGGTGGATCGGGTACTGGAGGTTCACCACGACAGTGGTGAGGTCATCGCCTGGGCGCTCGGCTCCCACGACGCGCTCGCTCCCTGGATGGAGAGCATCGAGCGCGCCTTGGAGGGCGTGGCTCCCTTGGTCGATCCCGTGCTCGACCCGGTGAGCACAGTCTCCTGGCGAGACTCCGAGGAGCGTTACCTCGAGATGATTCACAGAGCACAGGACTTCATTGCGCAGGGTGACGCTTATCAGCTCTGTGTCACCACGTCGCTGTCGCTTGGCGCACGCGTGGATCCGGTGGCTTTGCACCGTGTCATGCGGGAATCGAACCCCACCCACCATCAAGCGCTGATGCGCTTCGAGGACGTGACGCTTGTGTCTGCCTCACCAGAAACCTTCCTGTCGGTGTCCTCAGGCGGAGAAGTCATCACAAGGCCCATCAAAGGCACCCGGCCGCGTGGAGCTACTCCCGAGCAGGATGCAGCACTGAGTGCTGAACTCGTGGAGAGCGACAAAGAACGCGCTGAAAACCTCATGATCGTGGACTTGATGCGCAATGACTTGTCCCGAGTGTGTGAGACCGGCAGTGTGCGAGTGCCGGAGCTGTTGGTCGTGGAGAGCTATGCCACAGTCCACCAGCTTGTCAGCACCATCGTGGGTCAGATTCGAGAAGGCCTTGACCTCCTCGATGTTCTGGAGGCCGCCTTCCCCGCGGGCTCCATGACGGGGGCTCCGAAGAAGCGCGCGGTAGAAATCCTGCAGGAGCTAGAGGGTCAGCCCCGAGGCCTCTACTCCGGAACCTATGGGGTGTGGCGAGCTGACGGGAGTGCAGAGTTCGCGATGACCATTCGTACCGCCATCGTGGGACCGGACTCGCTCACAGTCGGCGTGGGCGGTGGCATCACAGCGTTGAGTGAGCCGGCCGAGGAAATTAGGGAAGTCGGGATCAAAGCTCAGGCTTTTCTTCGTGCGCTTGGCGTAGAGCAAGTTGGCTATTCTTGAGAAGTGATGACTTCTTCTGGTGCGCCTGAATCTGAGGGCGACCAATCGTTTGACCCCCACGCGCTAGAAGCCAAATGGTCGGCCTACTGGGACGAAGCAGAACCCTTCACTGTTCCGCTGGAGGGTGATGATCGCCCCCGGAAATACGTGTTGGATATGTTCCCCTACCCCTCGGGTGACCTCCACATGGGACACGCTGAGGTGTATGCGCTCGGTGACGTTGTCGCTCGATACTGGCGTCTACAGGGCTTCCAAGTTCTCCACCCGATTGGCTGGGATTCTTTTGGGCTGCCAGCAGAAAACGCTGCAATCAAGCGTGGAGTAGACCCACGGGAGTGGACCTACTCCAACATTGACCAGCAAAAAGCTTCCATGAAGCGCTACGCAGCATCCTTTGATTGGTCACGCGTGCTGCACACCTCAGACCCTGAGTACTACAAGTGGAACCAGTGGTTGTTCCTGAAAATGTATGAAAAAGGACTCGCCTATCGCAAAGACTCCTGGGTTAACTGGGACCCCGTCGATCAGACGGTGCTCGCTAACGAGCAAGTCCTTCCCGACGGGACCTCGGATCGCAGCGGCGCGATGGTGGTCAAGAAGAAGCTCACCCAGTGGTATTTCAAGATCACCGACTACGCGGATCGTCTTCTGGATGATCTCAACCAGTTGGAGGGCCGCTGGCCCTCCAAGGTCCTTGCTATGCAGCGCAACTGGATTGGCCGTTCCGAGGGCGCCGAAGTTGATTTCGTCATTGAGGGCAGGGACACCCCGGTGACCATTTTCACCACCCGCCCCGACACACTCTTTGGCGCAACGTTCATGGTGGTCGCACCGGATTCTGACCTCGCCGCAGAACTCGCCGAGGGCTCCAGCCCTGAAGTTCAGGGGGCTTTTTCCTCCTACCTGGAGGCGGCACAGAAAGCCACCGAGATTGATCGCCAGGATGCGTCCCGAGAGAAGACGGGTGTCTTCCTCGAGCGCTACGGAATCAACCCGGTCAATGGCGAGCGGTTACCCATCTGGGCGGCAGATTATGTTCTCGCGGACTATGGAACAGGCGCCATCATGGCTGTTCCCGCGCACGACCAGCGCGACCTTGACTTTGCTCTGAAATACGACCTCCCGGTTCGCGTGGTCCTGGATACCAATGCCCCGGTCACGGGCGCCATTCCCGTGGTGACCGAGGAGATGCTGGAGACCGGAGACATTCCCCTGGCAAATCCGGTGGAAACGGGGGAGGCGCTTCCCGGTGATGGGCGCATGATCAACTCCGGTCCCCTGGATGGGTTGAGTAAACACAACGCCATCACCCGGATTATCGAACTCCTGGATGAGGCAGGAACCGGGCGCCGCGCAAAAACCTACCGTCTGCGCGATTGGCTGATTTCGCGGCAGCGCTACTGGGGAACCCCGATCCCCATCCTCTATGACGAGGATGGTCAAGAGGTTCCTGTGGCACTCGACCAGCTTCCCGTGACCCTGCCTCCGAGCGAGGGATTAGACCTGAAACCCAAAGGCTCGTCACCGCTGGGAGCGCTGACCGACTGGGTGGAGGTGGAGCAGGACGGGAAGACTCTGCGACGAGACGCCGACACCATGGATACGTTCGTTGATAGTTCCTGGTATTTCCTTCGTTTTCTCTCTCCCCACGATGACACCCAAGCCTTTGATGTGGCGCAGGCGGAGAAGTGGGCGCCAGTGGATCAGTATGTGGGCGGGGTAGAGCACGCCATTTTGCACCTGCTCTACGCGCGCTTCATCACCAAGGTTCTTTTCGACCTGGGGTATGTCTCGTTTACCGAACCTTTCACCTCCTTGCTTAACCAGG
>JAQBZV010000100.1 GCA_027728145.1 Actinomycetota bacterium
CCCACCCAGTTGTTACCCGCCTTCTTGCCGGTGATTCTTCCCTTGGCTGTGTTGATTGTTCCCCTGGTGGACTTTTCTTTGGCTGTGGGGCGCAGACTTCGCCGCGGAATGTCACCCTTTGACGCCGACCGAGCCCACCTGCACCACCGTCTCTTGGATATGGGTCACTCCCACCGCCAAGCGGTCTTGATTCTCTACTCGTGGACCGCGGTATTGGCCATTGGAACCCTGATGTTCCTCTTTGTTGCCTGGTATGTGGCAGTGGGCATCATTGTGGTGGGTCTCATCGGGTCCACCGTCGTCACGCTGTCCCCCGATAACCGAGCACCGAACGACCCTCTCGCTGTGGAGGAAGGAACCCCATCATGACCGTGTCCCAGATTGCCAAGCGAGCGTTGCTCGCCGGAGTAGTTGTCACCTCCATCATCGCCATCATTGCCGCCACAGCCGGTGCGCTGATCTCGGGGCTAGCGGGAATGCTGGGTGCTTTTGTGGGGGCCGCACTGGGCTATGCCTTACTTGGGCTCACGCCACTGAGCATCATGTGGGGCTTCAGGCTCGGCAAAGGTGACGTCTTGTCGCCGGGGTTCTTTAGTGCGGTGCTCGGAACCTGGCTGCTCAAGTTTGTGGTGTTCCTGGCGGCAGTTTTTTGGCTGGGGGATCAGGAGTGGCTGGATCGCCTGGTGTTGTTCATCACCATCGTGGCCTCTGTGTTGGCCTCACTGGTCACCGACCTGGTGGTGGTGGCTAAATCTCGCATGCCCTACGTGTCCGACATCACTCTGCCGGGAGATACCCCGAAAGATTAGTGTCCGGTGAGTGGCGCGATGAGCCGAGATATCAGAGACCTGCGCCCCGTTCGCTGCTCAATCCGGTCAGCAAGGTCAACACCCATAATTGCGGCGGTGGCTCCGAGATAGCGCAGGGGTTCCACCTCCCAGTTGGGTGAGCGGTGTCCCACAAACGGCAACGTCGTGCGCTCGGTGGTGGCCCCTAACGCCAGGTCAGCAAGAGTGAGCCCTGCCAGGTGGGACAGCCCCACACCGTCTCCGACATAACCGCCAGCTCGACCGATGCCGGTGGCGGTGTCGAGGGTGACCGAGGCATGCCAGTCGCGGGGAACACCCAACACCCCACCCCAGGTGTGGGTGATGGCGGCATCCCCGATCTGAGGGAACATCTCCTTCAGCGTGGTTTCCAGTGCCTGGAACACACGTGGCACCCGATCAAACTCCGGTGAGATGGTGCTGCCCCAGTGATACGGCGCACCGCGTCCCCCAAAAGCGATTCGGTTGTCCGCCGTCCGTTGGCCATAAATCACGAGGGAGCGGAAATCGGAGAATGTCATGCCGTGAGGCATACCAATGTCGTCAAAGACGGCGTCGGGGAGTGGCTCAGTCGCAATCATCAGCGAGTAGAGCGGCAGCGAGGCTCTCCTGGTGGGGCGAAGCTGGCTTCGATAGCCCTCCATAGCGTCGATGATGATGTCACCGCGAACATCTCCCGCGTCCGTCGTCACAATTCCCGGGCGGTAATCGATGACGGCGGTCTGCTCCGCAATGCGAACCCCTGCAGAATCCGCGGCCCTCGCGAGCCCTCGGACCAATTTGGCGGGGTGAATCCTGGCACACGCGGGATCAAACACCGCGCCCTGGGTATGGGTTGCCTGCAGGGTGTCCTCTGGCTCCCGCCACTCCGGGGTGTCGACCGGGAGCAGGGCAGCCTCCTGCAGGGAGGCTGCAGCTCGGTGACGGTGGATGTCGGCTCTCGCCAGGGAGGTTGTGCCGCCCTGAACAAAGTCACAGTCAATGTCGAGCGCGGCAGCCCAGGTGCCCACCGAGGGCACGCAGTCCACCATCGCTTGGCGCATCGCGGTGGCAGCGGGAACTCCGTGCTGGTGGATCAGTGCCCGGGTGCTGGCGGGGAATAGCGCGGAGACCCAACCACCGTTTCGCCCAGAGGCGCCAAAGCCGGCAATCTCTTTTTCCAGCATGAGCACCCTGGTGGTGGGGGATTGCTGCACCAGAGACAGTGCCATCCAGAGTCCCGTGTAGCCGGCACCCATGATGATGACATCCCAATGCGTGGAGCGCTCAGCAGCGTTGAGGGCTGACCGTGGCTGGAGGTCATCTCCCACGCCTTCATGCCAGAGCGACAGGCTTCGGTAGTCCGTCACGAAAACTAGATCAGCTTGGAAGCCCGAGTCAGCACATCGCGCAGGATGGCCTCAATTTCGTCAAACTCCGCTGGCCCAATGGTGAGTGGTGGTGCCAACTGAATCACGGGGTCTCCCCGGTCATCAGCGCGACAGTAGAGGCCTGCCTCGAACAGTGCTTTGGAGAGGAAGCCGCGGAGCAGTTTTTCGGACTCTTCATCCGAGAAGGTCTCCTTGGTCACCTTGTCCTTGACCAGCTCAATGCCGAAGAAGTATCCCGCTCCTCGAACATCTCCCACGATCGGGATGTCGAGCAGTCGCTCCAGTGCTGCCCGGAACTTCGGGGAGTTCTTTCGCACGTGCTCGTTGATGCCCTC
Source organism: Actinomycetota bacterium (assembly GCA_027728145.1). Classification (GTDB taxonomy): domain Bacteria; phylum Actinomycetota; class Actinomycetes; order Actinomycetales; family Microbacteriaceae; genus Pontimonas. The sequence continues at coordinate 2,533 of JAQBZV010000100.1, forward strand.
CTCTTCGAAGATCTTTAGGTTCTCGAGTGCTACGGCAGCGGACACCGGGTGCCCACCGAAGGTGTAGCCGTGGTAGAAGGTCGTGTCGCCCTTCGCGAAGGGCTCAAACAGCCGGTCGCTGGTAATCATCGCGCCGATGGGTGAATACCCGCTGGTCATGCCCTTGGCGCAGGTGATGATGTCGGGGACATAGTCAAAAGCGTTGCAGGCAAACATCTCACCGATGCGCCCAAACGCACAGATCACTTCGTCGCTGACCAGCAACACATTGTGCTTGTCACAGATCTCTCGAACCCGCTGGAAGTATCCAGGGGGTGGGGGGAAACAGCCACCGGAGTTCTGGACGGGCTCCAAGAACACGGCGGCAACGGTGTCGGCGCCCTCGAACTCGATCATCTCTTCGATGCGGTTCGCCGCCCACAATCCAAATTCTTCTTCGGTGCCACCGGGGAAACCCATTTCTTCGGCCCGGTAGTAGTTCGTGTTGGGAACACGGAAACCCCCGGGGGTGAGGGGCTCAAACATGGCTTTCATGGAGGGAATACCGGTGATGGCCAAAGCTCCCTGAGGTGTTCCGTGGTAGGCCACGAAGCGGGAAATAACTTTGTGCTTCATGGGGTGACCCATGAGCTTCCAATACTGTTTTGCCAGCTTGAATGCGCTCTCGACAGCTTCACCACCACCGGTGGTGAAGAAGACCTTGTTCAGATCACCCGGTGCGTAGTCGGCTAGCTTGTCCGCAAGCTCAATAGCTGCTGGGTGGGCGTAGGACCAGAGTGGGAAAAACGCGAGTTGCTCGGCTTGTTGCCGGGCAACCTCCGCAAGACGAGCGCGTCCGTGTCCGGCGTTGACCACGAACAAACCGGAAAGACCATCGATGTAGCGCTTGCCCTTGTCATCCCAGATGTGGTGGCCGTTGCCTTTGACGATGACGGGGACGTCAGCGCCGCCCGAGAGTGGGCCCTGACGGGTGAAGTGCATCCAGAGGTGATCGCGGGCCTTGTCCTGCAGCGTCTCTGGTTTCTTGCTGCGCCTCGCCTTCTTCGGCATGACGTGCTTGAGCGGAGTCTTCAGTTTCAGTTTGTCGATAATCGTCATCGTGTTCCCCAGTCGTAGTGTTCTTTTTCTAGTGATAGGTAGGTAAAGGTTTCGGTGTCTACGACACCGTCGATGGTGCGGATTGAGCCGTGCAGAATCTCCCTCAGTTCGTGATCATCCACACAGACAATTTCGGCCAGGATGTCAAAGCGCCCCGTGGTCAGCACGAGGTAGTCCACCTGGTCGATGGCTT
>JAQBZV010000101.1 GCA_027728145.1 Actinomycetota bacterium
GGATCTCGAAGACCAGGTCCTGGGTGAGCGACACGGCCGCATTTCTCTGCCAGCTCCGTTTGAATCACTGGGAAGCGTCCTTGCCTGAAGCACCGACAACCCTCTCGGATCTGGCGGGTCAGACCGTTCTGATCGTGGGGGTGGGCCGAGAGGGCACCGCCCTCGCCACTCGCTTGCAGAGCCTGGAGCCAGCACCACGACTGATAGCCGTGGACGGTCGGGAGGGTCCCTCCACCGAGGCATTTCGCGCCGCGTTCCCCTCGATACCTCTGCACCTGATTGCACCGGAGGGGTCACTGCCCGACCAGTGTCGTGAAGCCAGTGTTGCGGTGATGTCCCCGGGTATTGCGATGACCAGTTCACTGCACCGGGCAGTGTCCGCTCTGTCGATTCCGCTCACGTCTGGCAGTGCGCTGTTTGTTGCTGATCACGGTGAGCAGATGGTGGGGATCACCGGGTCGAAAGGAAAATCCACCACCACCACCCTGGTGCACGCTCTGCTGCAGGGCTCCGGAGTGGATGTGGCGCTCGGGGGGAACATGGGTATTCCCCTCCAAGGTCTCCCACCGGCGCAGTACTACGCGGTCGAACTCTCAAGTTTTCAGTGCCACTACCTGGAGGCATCGCCCGCTGTTGTGGGCCTGACCGCCCTGTTTCCCGAGCACTTGGATTGGCACGGTGACCTCGACACCTACTATCGCGACAAGTTGGGCATCGTTGCGCATGGACCAGAACAGGTCGTCGCTAACGCGGATGACCCCATCCTGCGTCAGGAGCTAGAGACAAGACACCCTGGTCTGCCCATCACCTGGGTGGGGCAGGGCCACGAGTGGCACCTCGAGCCAGACAGTGATGAATCCTGGCTCTGCCGCGGTGAGGAGAAGCTTTTTCACACCGGGAACTCACGGATGCTCGGGCGTCACAACCACCAGAACATGCTGATGGCCCTCGCCCTCGCAGACGCCACCGGCCGCCTTGAGGTGAGTCAGATCGAGGCTGTGTTCTCCCAGTTCGAGGGGCTATCCCACCGGCTTGAGCGAATCCCGGACCCCAGCGGTGTGGTGTTCGTCAACGACTCCTTGGCGACAAACCCGCAGGCAGGAGCGGCTGCCCTTCGCTCCCTGTCCTCACCGGGGATGGTCTGGATTGTGGGAGGTCAGGACCGCGGAGTTGACTACCAGCCGCTGGTGGACCAGGTCCTGGTCTCGAAACCTCGCCACATTCTCGGTCTTCCCGCCAGTGGAGGAAAACTTCTGGGCTTATTCCGCGAGGCCCTCGAGACCATCGGTGAAGCAGGGGACAGTGTTCTGGAAGAGGTTCCCGACATGGCGAGTGCTGTGAGTCGAGCCCGCGAACTCGCCGGGCCTGGCGATTATGTGCTGCTCTCACCCGCGGCACCGAGTTTTGGCCAGTACCGTGATTACCAACACCGGGCGGAAGATTTCCGCTCCTGCATCGAGAGCACCCGCCCTAAGGAGAACCCATGACCCGCGCTGATGGCCGACTCGCCAGTGAACTTCGTCCGGTAGTAATCGAGCGAGGCTGGAGCGAGCAAGCCGAGGGTAGTGCGCTGATTTCTTTTGGGAACACCAAGGTGCTCTGCACCGCATCGTTCACCCCCGGTGTTCCTCGCTGGCTCTCCGGTAAAGGTCGCGGGTGGGTGACCGCCGAATACGGCATGCTTCCGCGCTCCACCAACGACCGCATGGATCGCGAATCGGTCAAAGGCAAAATTGGCGGTCGGACTCACGAAATTTCTCGACTCATTGGGCGCTCGCTGCGCGGGATTATCGATCTGAACCAGTTGGGCGAAAACACTGTGGTGATCGACTGCGATGTGTTGCAAGCCGATGGTGGAACCAGGACCGCCGCCATCACCGGAGCGTATGTGGCACTGGCGGACGCCATCACCTGGGCTATCGAGCACGGCCATGTCAAAAAGTCCGCAGCTCCACTGCGCGACTCGGTTGCCGCCATCAGTGTCGGAATTGTGGGGGGGACACCCCTGCTGGACCTCGCCTATGTCGAGGACGTCTCCGCGGACACCGACATGAACGTGGTGGTGACGGGGCGTGGATCCTTTGTCGAGGTTCAGGGAACCGCGGAGGGGACACCGTTTGAGCGTGCAGAGCTCGATCGTTTGTTGGATTTGGCGCTTGCCGGCACTACTGAGCTTGCTCGAATCCAGCGAGAAGCCCTCGGAGTCGTCTGAGCATGCGGGTTGTGGTGGGCACGAAGAACGCTCACAAAGTTCTTGAACTGCAGCGAATCCTCGAACCGCTCATCCCGGGGCTCGTTCTGGAGCCCTCCCCGGAGGACTCTCCGGAGGAGGACGGGGATACGTTTTCCGCAAACGCTCTGATCAAGGCGCGCTCGGCCTTCCAGGCAACAGGCCAGCCTGCACTCGCCGATGATTCCGGTATTGAGGTGGTGGCACTCGAGGGGCGCCCCGGTATTTTTTCTGCTCGCTATGCCCCGAGCGGTCTTGACCAGGACAACACAGCACTGTTGCTCCACGAGATGACCGGAGTGGAGAACCGCGCCGCCGCTTTTGTCTGCGCGGCGGCTCTGGTCCACGACGGCGGAGAAGTGGTTCTGGAGAGGCGCTGGGAAGGGGTCGTGGCGCCGGAACCGGCTGGCTCCGGGGGTTTTGGCTATGACCCCATTTTTATTCCGGAGGGCTTCACGGTGACCTCGGCAGAGCTCACGCCAGAGGAAAAAGATGAGCTCTCTCATCGCGGTCAGGCTTTTCGCGCGATAGCGCCTGCCGTGCTCGCGCTCGGCTAGGTTTCCGCACTCGTTTTTCCCGCGAGCACCCGCTATGCTGGCCGGGCACAGAGTTTTGCTCTGTGACTTCGCGTGTCGATCAAGGTTCACACCCGTCGGTCTTTGGACAGTCTCTTCCTATGGGAAGAAGCTGCTGGAGTGCGGTGGTGGCCTCGGCACCAGGCTCACACAATCGTGTGGGAGAAACCGAGAATAAAAGGAGAGCCGTCATGGCTGCCGTCACTATTAGACAACTACTGGACGCTGGCGTTCACTTTGGACACCAGACCCGCCGCTGGAACCCAAAAGTCAAGCGCTTCATCCTGACCGAGCGCAGCGGTATTCACATCATCGACCTTCAGCAGTCGCTCGCCTACATCGATAAGGCCTACGACTTCATCAAAGAGACCGTCGCGCACGGCGGAACCGTTCTCTTCGTGGGAACGAAGAAGCAGGCTCAGGAGTCTGTGTCTGAGCAGGCGACCCGCGTGGGCCAGCCCTACGTCAACGAGCGCTGGTTGGGTGGTCTATTGACCAACTTCCAAACCGTCTCCAAGCGCCTCGGCCGGATGAAAGAGCTCGAAGAAATCGACTACGAAGACACCACCCAGGGTTTCACCAAGAAGGAACTGTTGCTCAAAAAGCGCGAGCTGACCAAGCTGCAGAAGTCCCTCGGCGGTATCCGGACCCTCCAGAAGGCGCCGAGCGCGATCTGGGTCATTGACCCGATTCGCGAGCACCTCGCCATTGACGAAGCTCGCAAGCTCGGCATTCCCGTGGTGGGAATCTTGGACTCCAACGCTGACCCCGATGACCTCCAGTACCCGATCCCCGGCAACGACGACGCGATCCGTTCCGTCGCCCTGCTCACCAAGGTGATTGCGGACGCCGTCGCTGAGGGCCTCATCGAGCGTCACCAGAAGACCGAGGTTGAGGGGAACGTCTCCGCTGTGGAGCCACTGGCTGAGTGGGAGCGCGAGCTGCTTGAGCAGACCGTAGAGACCCCTGCGGGAGATGCAGCGGACACCTCTGCTGCCA
>JAQBZV010000102.1 GCA_027728145.1 Actinomycetota bacterium
GCCAGTCGATGTCGCCTAAGTTAGAGGGGTTGTCACGTGAGCCTCAGCATAGGAAGTTCTTAGATAACCATCAGGGGATTGCAAGTACCCCAGTGCACACTGGAGAGACGGAGCCGGGACGGTTCCCTTATGAGGAGAGTACGTAGAACGTGAAAACACGAACCAAAGTCATTATCGGCATTGTGGCAGCGCTTGCCGTGGTGGGCGCTGGAGTGGGTATCGCTGTCTCAGCGTCGGCACCCGACGATGCCACGGTCCTGACCGAGAGTGCCGAGGTCCGAGACGTTGACGTCACTGTGGCGGCATCAGGAACAGTAGATCCCGCACTCGAATTGGGACTTCAGTTCCCCGGTGCCGCGACCGCTCAGCTTGCGACTCTCGAGGTCGAGGTAGGAGACGTCGTTGCCGAAGGTGACGTGTTGGCAACTCTCAAGACGGAGTCTCTCGAAGCCGCTGTGGCCAGTGCCAGGTCCGGCGTTGCTACCGCGAGGACCACTGAGTTGCAGGCGGCTCAGGCCGTTGAGGCAGCAGAACAGGCGGTTGTCGCTGCGGAATTGGCCTACGAAAACGTTTTTGATAACCACCCCTCCGACTCAGGGCCGAACCGGCACATCGCCTTGGAGAACGCACAGGCTCAGCAGGCATCCGCAGCAGCGCAACTGACCACGGCGCAGCAGCAAGTGGCTGCTGCCGGCCCCGCGCGGGCCTCCGCAGCCGCCCAGTTGGAGTCTGCGCTTGCCAACCTCGCTAATGCCACGATGACCGCACCGAGTGCGGGGACAGTCGTCGCGATTGCTTCTGCTGTGGGAGAGCCGATCGGCAGCACGAGCGTGGGAACAAGCGGCACGAGTGGGTTCATCATTCTCGCCGGCCTCGACGATTTTGTTGTCACCGCAGATTTTGCCGAGTCCGATGTTGTGGGAATTGCTGTCGGGCAAAAGGTAAGCCTCGAATTTGACGCTCTACCTGATGAGCCTCGAGAGGGTGAAGTGACCCACGTTGCTCCTTTTGGTGCTGTGGACCCCTCCGGAGCATCACTGACCACGTATGAAGTCACCGTGAGCGTCCCCAATGCCCCCGCAGGTTTGCGGGCAGGGATGACCGCCCAGGCGAGCATCACCACGGAGGAGCGCCTCGGAGTGGTGGCCGCGCCGGTCACGGCACTGGTGCCCACTGCGGACGGATTCGTTGTTCGTGTTCAGGCTGAAGATGGAACCATCTCCAACGTCCCCGTGGAGGTTGGCATTCGAGGTGGCTACTACGTAGAAATCGTCTCGGGGCTCTCCGAGGGAGATCGTGTTGTCACGGGCTCTGATGGAGAACTGCCCGCCACAGACACCGGCTTTGGTGGAGGACCGCCCAGGGGCGCTGAAAGGAACCCTGATCTGAATTGAGCGACTACGTAGTTCAGCTCACCGACGTTCGTCGGGAGTATCAGACCGGTGATGTGCCGACAGTGGCGCTCGCTGGAGTGAGCCTGAAAGTGCAGCGAGGCGAGTTTGTCGCCATTGTGGGACCCTCAGGGTCCGGTAAGTCGACCTTGATGAACCTGATTGGCTGTTTGGATCGTCCCTCCGCCGGCACCGTCAGGATTTCCGATAAGGACATCTCGACCCTGGATGACAATGAGCTCACCGCGTTGCGCTCGCGGGCCATTGGGTTTGTGTTTCAGCAGTTCCAACTGTTGCCCCTCACTTCCGCTGTGGAGAACGTCGCGGCCCCCCTGCTCTATCAGGGGATTCGTACGCGAGAAGCTCACAAGCGCGCTGCGGCGATATTGACACGCTTAGGACTGGGAGAACGCCTCGACTTTGATCGCGGGCGTCTCTCCGGTGGTCAGCAGCAGCGAGTAGCAATTTCTCGGGCTCTGGTGACAAACCCTGATCTCGTGCTGGCTGATGAGCCCACGGGAGCTCTCGACACCTCATCGGGTGCGGCCGTCATGGATGTCTTCAAAGAAATGAACGCGGAGGGCCGCACCATTGTCCTGATTACTCACGACCTAGAGGTCGCGGCAACAGCGAAGCGCCGGGTGTATATCCGCGACGGGCTGATTGAGCGCGATGAGGCTGATGCGATGGTGAGCACCCCGTGAATCTCTGGCTGACATTCCGGTTGTCCCTCAGTCGTATCGCAGCGGCCAAAGTCCGCTCTGCGTTGACCATGCTCGGAGTCATCATCGGTGTAAGTGCCGTGGTCGCCTTGACTGCGGTGGGCCAGGGAGCAGAGCAGGGTATTGACAGTTCGCTGGCGTCCCTCGGAGCGAACCAGATTACGGTCTCTGCAACATCGCCCACGGGTCTTGATGAGAACGACGCCGCGGCAATTGCCGAGATTGAGGGTGTTCTGAAAACCAGCACCGAGGTGCGCACTCAGGGAACGATTGCCTATGGAAGCGAGTCCCTTAACGCGAGCATTATTGGGGTGTCTCCGGCCTATGAAGACCTCGGCAACCCTGATGTAGCGATTGGGTCGTTCCTGCCCACCTCGCCAGGGTTACAGAACTCGAGAACCATTGTGATTTCAGCGCGAGGCGCCGATCGGCTCGAGTTCACCACGGCGTCGATTGGAGACGAGGTGCGCGTCAATGGACTCGCATTTACCGTTGTGGGTGTTCTCGATGACGCTGATGGTTTTGGCTCTGGTGTCAACGTCTACATCACGCAGGAGGCAGCCCGGAGTTTGTTCTCGAAGTCTCCCTATCTCTCGGTGATTCGCATTCAAGCGGAATCTGAAGAGGCTGTCCCCGCCGTGGAGTACCGGGTCGAAAGCTTCTTGCGATTTTCTAAGAATGTCCAGGATGACGACGACGCGACCTTCTCGATTTTCAACCAGGCAGCCCTCCAGGACACAATTCGCACGGTGACGGGAACACTCGGGATTCTGATTACCGGTATCGCCGGTATCTCGCTGGTGGTGGGTGGAATTGGAATCATGAACATCATGTTGGTGTCGGTGCGTGAGCGGACCCGTGAGATCGGTGTCAGGCGAGCCATTGGTGCCCGGCAGTCACAAATTTTGACCCAATTCCTGATGGAAGCTGTGGTTCTTTCCACCCTGGGTGGGCTCATCGGTCTCACTATTGGTCAGTTGGCGTCGTATGGGTTCTCCATCCTCGGAGGCTGGGAGTTCTTCATTGATCCAACGACTGTGTTTGTTGCCCTGGGCTTCAGTGCACTGGTGGGGATCGTGTTTGGGGTGTGGCCAGCCCGGACCGCGGCGAAACTGCAGCCTGTGGATGCCCTGCGATTCGAGTAGGAAGCCTGGGTCGTTAAAGTCCCCGAGATGTGACCTTGCTACTGTCACACCATGTTAGAAAGTGCGTTTAGTCAGATAGCGCTGATTCTTCTCGTTGCTGCGGTCGTGGGCTTTTTGGCCAACCTGTTGCGCCAACCCCTCATCGTTGCCTACATCCTGGTGGGGATTCTTCTGGGCCCGGCCTTCTTGGGCTTGGTCTCTGCCGGGGAGGAAATCGAGCTGCTCGCCAAGTTTGGGATCGCCATCCTCTTGTTCCTGGTGGGGCTCAAACTCGACATCAGCTTGATTCGCTCCACTGGTTTGGTAGCGCTGACTACCGGTGTTGCGCAGGTGTTTATCACGATGGGCATTGGGTTCCTCATCGTCCTGGCGTGGGGATTCGACTGGATACCCGCCCTGTATGTAGCGCTCGCACTTGCGTTCTCCTCGACAATCATCATCATCAAAGTGCTCTCGGATAAACGTGAGCTCGATCAGCTCCATGGGCA
>JAQBZV010000103.1 GCA_027728145.1 Actinomycetota bacterium
TTCCTCGGGTACTTCCCTGTTATTGTGGGGGAAAACCACACCGGTTAGCGCTGGTGCATCTGACTACGGATCAGAAGGTTGGGGGTTCGAATCCCTCCGGGCGTGCCACGGTTTAGAAACTTAGCGCGAGAGCATGCGCGGCGAGTGCATGGTTTTTGGCACTCTCGAAATCGCCCGCATCAAAAGATTCTTGTAAAGCTTGTCCCCGCTGCTGCAGTTCCTCTAATTTCGACATCGCGGATTGCTTGGATGCTTCGTGCGCTTCAGCTTCCAGCCGATGTGCGTTGGAGTACGAGCTCATTGAGCCGGCCTTGCCTTTCTCGAGACGCTCCATTTGAGACGCAATAAACAGTGATTGGGTCGGGATTGTGCTGACATCGCCGGCTTCGAGGTCAGCATTGAGCGCGCGAATGTTCTGCCACGCTGTGTCATAGGTCCACTCTCGGCCGTCGTCGTTGACCTGCTGGTAGATCTCCCGTGGCACGAGAGGCTCAGACGATTGGCACCCCGATGCCAAGAGCACAAAAGCAACCATCGAGACGGCGCTTATCCAGGCTGGCCAGCAAATTCTTCGCATGATGATCGAGGCTAACAGTGAGTTCTAGCCCACGATTTCGAGGCGTTGCTCGGTAAGCAAGGCTGCGTAAAGTCCCTGTTTCTCCAGGAGATCGGTGTGAGTACCGGACTCCACGATCGCTCCACCCGAGACGACCATGATTCGGTCAGCATTGACGACCGTGGAGAGTCGGTGGGCGATGGCAATGGTCGTTCGATTGGCTGAGGCCGAATCCAGTGCCGCTTGAACAAGACGCTCCGATTGGGTGTCCAGAGAACTGGTGGCCTCATCCAGGATGAGGACTTGGGGGTCTTTGAGAAGAACACGCGCGATGGCGATTCTTTGTTTTTCCCCACCGCTGAGTCGGTATCCCCGCTCGCCCACCAGGGTGTTGTATCCCTCAGGGAAGGACAGGATCGTGTCGTGGATGTTGGCTAAGCGAGCAGCCTCCTCGATGTCCTCCTGCGTGGCACCATCCTTGGCGTAGGCGATGTTCTCGGCAATGGTGTCGTTGAACAGGAACGTCTCCTGACTCAAGATGCCGATGTGGCTGATCAACTCATCTTGGTCGCAGTCTGTGACGTTGACTCCGGCAAATTTCACCGCACCCGATGACACATCAAAGAACCGTGGAATGAGGGAGGTGATGGTGGTCTTTCCAGCTCCCGAGGGTCCCACCAGGGCGACATACTCACCGGGTTCAATCCGGAAGGAGATGTTGGTCAGACCGGACGATTCCTCGTCCTCGCTTTCGTCATAGCGGAAGGACACACTCTCGAACTCGACAAGCCCCAGCTGTGACTCGTCAATCGGGGTGGGTGAGGCCGGGCTGACAATCGAGGGCGACAGGTCCAGGTATTCAAAGATCCTGGCGAACAGGGCTCTCGAGGTCTGAATCTCGAGACCAATTTGCAACAGGTTCATCATCGGGAACATGAGACGTGATTGAGCAGTAGTGAAGGCGACAATTGTTCCCACGGTGAGCGGGTTTGCTCCCAGAATAAGAAGTCCCGCGACCAAGTAGATGACGGCGGGGATGGCCAGCATGAACAGCTGAATCAGAGCGAAAAACGCTTGTCCCGACATCGACAGCTTCACCTGCAGGCCTATTTGAGTCTCGTTCTCACGCTCATAGCGCTGCACTTCGCTGTTTTGGCGACCAAAGCTCTTAGACAGCAGGATCCCGCTAACGCCGAGAGCTTCCTGCGTCATCGCCGACATCTCACTCAACGAGTGCTGTGTTGCGGCAGCAATTCGGGCGCGAACGCGACCGATTCTTTTCTGCAAGAAAATCATGAAGGGCAGCAGAATGACGGCCACCACGGTGAGCTGCCAGCTCAGGATCAACATGGCCACCAACGACGCCGCGACCGTCACCGCGCTTCCCAGAAGGTTGGCAATGACCTCTTTCAACACAGTGGCAACGCCGCCCACATCGTTTTGCAGGCGGGACTGAATTGCTCCGGTCTTGGTCTTCGTGAAAAAGCCCAGATGCATGGATTGGAGGTGCTCAAACATGCGAACGCGCAACGAGCCCATCACGCGGTTACCAATTTGGGCGGTGAGGTAGTGCTGCCAGACGCTCAACGCACCGATGATGGCCCAGAGACCAATCATGATGGCGACGAGAGTCCCCAGAATTTCGAGGTTTGGGATTCCACTCTCCGGGAAGAGGCCCTCGTTGAAGGCGTCCTGAATGAGCAACGGAGGAATGACCGAGAGTGCTGCCCCCAGGACAACCAGCCCAATGGTGAGGGTCAAGGGTTTCCGGTGTGGGTCAAACAGACTCACAATCCGGGGGAAGAGACCGTCGATGGAGGGTGCGTTCTCGATGGCCGCGCGCTTGCTCTCTTCGGTTTGGCCATACCGACCAAGTGGCCCGTGGGCAGGGATTGAGGTCATCACGTCATTTTCTGTTGAGGGCAAAGAATCAACACCCTGTAGAACATCACAGTGGGTGAGGAAATTCCTGAGCGCTTCACCAGCCGAGCGCCACGGGAAGCGCAAAAGCCATGAGACCTACCGTTATGGCGAGCGCGAGGATCGACAGGGCGAGAGACACTCGTGGCATCACAGAGGGCGCCTGACTCTCTGTTTTCTCTGTGGCGATCAGCTTCCTGGAGAACACAATGCCCATGATGGCCAGAGCGATACACAGGATCGGGATTGTCGAGGAGGCCAGTGCAGCAATCGAGAATCCCAGGGTCACAAACTTGTTGGGTGACGCGCGCATAGTGAACTAGCGTAGTCGGGAGCCACCGTCGTGATGGAGTCCACGAAGTGCACCACAATAAAGGAATGGTGAATGCGCTCAGGAAGCCCTACGTCATCTTCGTGGGTGGAGAGCAAAGCCCGATTTACACGAAAACCGGAAGCGGCATTGCCCACTGGGATCCCAGCAGCTGCGTGGGCCAGATTCGACTCTCTCCCGATGCCGCGGACCTCGGGTTACCCGACATGTCACTCGACGAGGCCATTGCGGCAGGAGCCAAAACCCTGGTGATTGGTATCGCCGTCGTGGGAGGCGCCATTCCCACGCCGATGCGCTCGGTGATCCACGAGGCTCTCACGCGTGGCGTTGACGTTGCCTCTGGAACACACGACCGCCTTGCGAATGATCCTGAGTTTGCGGCAGCTGCTGCTGTTTCGGGAGCTCGCATCACCGATGTTCGGGTTCCCCCACCGGGACTTCCGGTCGGGAAAGGTGTGAAGAGAACTGGCAAAAGAGTGCTGACTATCGGCACCGATTGCGCACTGGGCAAGAAATACACCGCACTGGCTCTTGCGAAAGAGATGACCGCGCGGGGAATGGACGCGACTTTTCGAGCCACCGGTCAAACCGGAATCCTCATCTCGGGAAGCGGTGTTCCCATTGATGCCGTGGTTGCTGATTTTGTCTCGGGGGCGGCTGAGACACTGTCGCCCGATGCTCCCGAGACACACTGGGATGTCATCGAAGGCCAGGGAGCCATCCTGCATCCCGGGTATGCAGCCGTGAGTATGGGCTTGTTGATGGGATCTCAACCCGATGCGATTGTGGTGTGCACAGATGCCACCAGGACAACGATTGCCGGGTGGCCAGACTTTCCCCTGCCAAGCATCCAGGAGGTCATTGATCTCACCCTGCGGATTGGCTCGGTCGTC
>JAQBZV010000104.1 GCA_027728145.1 Actinomycetota bacterium
CCCCGCCAGCACCGTCAGCTTCGGTGCGTTCGTATCGGAAGCCCTCCACGCGGTCAGATCCGAGAACCTCCAGGGGCTTGGCATAAAAATGCAGGTGCAGGCGCCTCGATGCCGTGCCCTTCTCGCGTGCACGCCAGTTATCAAAAGTCTTGTTGATGACAAAGATCTGTTTGTTGGACTCAATTGCACTCTTGGCAGCCTCATCGAGGACAAAATCTTCCTCATAGACGACCATGTCCACGTCGCTCATTTCGCCAAGCTCTCGCAGCTCCAGAGGCGTGAACTTGACCTGCATGGGTCCCCTGCGACCAAAGACATGCACGTCCGTCACGGGAGAGGCCCTCAGGCCGTCTAGGACATTGTCCGGAACCTCGGTGGGCAACAGATCGTCTGGGTGCTTGGTGAGCATGCGCGCAACGTCGAGCGCGACGTTGCCGTTGCCGATCACGGCAACTTCTTTCGCCTCCAGTGGCCAGGTGCGGGGGACGTCGGGGTGTCCGTCATACCAACTGACAAAGTCCGCCCCGCCATAGCTGCCAGGAAGCTCAATTCCTGGGATATCAAGATCCGCGTCCTGAATAGCGCCGGTCGAGAAAATCACCGCGTGATAGTGCTTTTTCAGATCCTCCAGGGTGATGTCGGTTCCGTAGTTCACGTTCCCAAAGAGGCGAATCTGTCCGGTGTCGAGCACTTCCCGCAACGCGGTAATGATGCCCTTGATGCGCGGGTGGTCAGGCGCAACCCCATAGCGGACGAGACCATAGGGGGCTGGCAAGCGCTCAAACAAGTCAATGGAGACATCAAAGGATCGCTCGTGCTTGAGCAGAATGTCGGCTGCGTAGATTCCTGCGGGACCGGCTCCCACTATTGCTAAGCGCAAGCGCGACATACCCATCCTTGTCTTCCCAGAGCGACCACCAGAGCTCTAATTTAGTGGCTTCGCTTCACAACCTGGTGAGCGAAGCGAATTAGTGCTTCTTTGACGATTCCCTCCGGGACACCATCGAGCTCCGCGATGGCCTCATCGGCCATCGCCCGAGCGGTGTCCATGGTGCGGGTGGTGACAGCGTGTTCCCGTAATTCACGAATGGAGTCTTGGAACTCCTCCTCGGTCGCCTCCCCAAGTGTCCCGCGGGCAAGCTTCGCTAACAGGCCTACTGCCTCGGCGTCTCCGCCATCGGCGAGTTCCTGCAAATAGAGCATCGGCAGGGTCGTCACCCCACGCCTAACATCCGTTCCCGGTGGTTTTCCGGTTCCCGAGTCGCGGTCAGCCAAATCGATCACGTCATCGACGAGTTGGAACGCAATACCGATTTTCTCGCCAAATTTTCTGGCCGGGGGAACCAGGTTCTCAGGCCCTCCCGACATCCGAATTCCAAACTCGGAAGCCAGAGCAATCAGGGATCCGGTCTTGTCAGAGAGGACGTTGAGGTAGTGGGCGATGGGTTCTTGTCCCGGTTTCGGACCGACCGTCTCCCGCATCTGACCCAAACACAGCCGCTCAAAGGTCGCTGCTTGAAGGGTGATGGCTTGCTGACCCATGGAGCCCCCCAAACTGCCAGCCCTCGCAAACAGCAAATCCCCGGCGAGGATGGCGACCGAGTTTCCCCAGACGGTTTGGGCTGCGGCAACTCCGCGGCGCTGGGCAGCCTCGTCCATCACGTCATCGTGATAGAGGGTGGCCAAATGGGTGAGCTCAATCACTTGGGCAGCTCGAATAACTTTCTCGTTAATTCCCTCGCCCCACTGGGCGGTGAGCAACATCAACAACGGCCGAATTCTCTTGCCCCCAGCCGCAAAGAGGTATCTCCCGACCGCGTCGGCGATGTCTTCGGAGAACTTGAGTTCCCTGGCGAGACCCTGCTCGATCTCATCCAGGCCCTGATCGAGCGCCGCGGCGAGAGCTTTTTCCTCCTTGGAGGCAAACAGCAACGAGCCTCCGGTGAGGAAAGCTGCGCCCCGACCCGCAGCGTCTGTCACAGCTGTGGGGGTTGTGGGAGTCACGGGAAGTCCTTTAGGGAGTAGGAGGTGAAATGTCCTGGATGGGCACAGACACCGAGGATGTGGAGGGTGAGGCCGGTCGGCTTCGTCTCTTGCCGATCGACTCACGTACTTTGGAGTCTTCCGGGCTTCGTGCCCGGTGTAAGGCCACAATGCCTCCCGTCAGGTTACGGTATGCAACCCGAGTAAAACCTGCAGCCCGCAACCATTGGGAGAGAACTCTCTGCTCCGGCCACTCGTTGATGGAGTCCATCAGATATCGGTAGGCCTCTTTGTTGCTGCTAGACAGCGCCGTCACCGCCGGCATGACGTATTTCATGTAACCCTGGTACCCGGCACGAACAATCGGTGCCGCCGGGTGGGAAAACTCACAGATAACAATCCGCCCACCGGGTTTCAGCACCCGATACATCTCACCAATGGCCACCTGGGGTTGCTGGACGTTGCGCAACCCAAAACTGATGGTGACCGCATCAAAACTGGCGGGAGGAAAAGGCAACGCCTCAGCATCACCCTCCACAAACTCAATATCGGGGTTGCGGGTGCGGCCCTCGGCCACCATTCCGGGGGAAAAATCGAGAGCAACGACCGTTGCTCCCGTTTTTTGCAGGGCTTTGGAGGATGTTCCGGTGCCCGCCGCCACGTCGAGCACTCGCTCACCGGGATTCAGATCAAGTGCTTTGACCGTGGCCATTCGCCACAACACAGAGTTTCCACCGGACAGTAGGGCGTTGGTGCGGTCATAGCCTTTGGCGACCTCGTTGAACATGCCAGCTACTTCGTCTGGTTTTTTGTTCAAGTCTGCGGTGGTCACGCTCCCTAGAGTACTCGGGCAAAGTGACGAATTGCCGGGAGTATTTCTCTCCAGGCATGTCCTCACCCAGCCGTACTAGCCTGTGCGGGTGACCACAACAACAACCTCTCTTCTGGTGCGAACCCGCGCCATGAGTCACGAGGGTGCCCTCACCGAGTGGGTGAGTGCCGAGAACCCTTTGACTCTCCAGCGTCTGGGTCACGGGTTTGTCGGCTTGGGTCAAGCCCTGCGCCTCACCTTCACAGGTCCGAATCGTTTTCTCGACGCGAGCACCGCCTGGAAAGAGTTGGCGGACAACGCCGAGATCGACGACACGGTCTCTGTTCCAGGCTCCGGGCTGATGTGTTTTGGCACGTTCACGTTCAGTGACCACTCCTCCCAGGAGAGCGTCCTGATCATCCCGCAGGTGGTGATCGGACGCCAGGGTTCCACCTCCTGGCGGACCAACATTTCGATCACCGGTGATGCCCCCAAAACCCAGAGCTCGAGAGGCTCCACCCCGGCAGAATTTGCTCCCCTGGACTGGCAACCAGGCCTGGTGAGCGAGGAAGACTATGTGGCCGGTGTCACCGGCATCATCTCCCAAGTCCACGAGGGTGTTGCCGACAAGGTTGTCCTCGCACGGGATCTCGTCGCCCATGCCCCCGGAATGCGCGATTGGCGCGGAGCCATCTCGCGCCTTACCGAGACCTACCCGGATTGCCAAACCTTCGCCATCGATGGGTTTGTGGGCTCCACCCCGGAAACCCTCGCCAGGGTTGACCGAGGGCGCCTAGGCATCCGAGTCCTCGCCGGGTCTATCGCCCGCGGTTCCAACCCGGCCGATGACCGTGGGAAAGCTCAGGAGCTCATTACCTCCACCAAAGACAACGATGAGCACCGCTA
>JAQBZV010000105.1 GCA_027728145.1 Actinomycetota bacterium
GCCTGGGCGCAATGGTCAGGGGTGTCTGAGGACAGTATCACCGCCAGTTTTTGGTATGCGGGGACATCCACCCTGCACACCCCTGAGACCCTTCCTTCGGCCCCAGAACTCGAGGAGACCTTCCGGGCCCTCTGGAGTGCTTAGTTTTCCAGGGGGTGCTTCGCCTGCGAGATGGGCTGCGTGAGAGCCTGATCCATATCTCCCGACACCCGGTCGTGAAGAGCAGAGAGCATGGCGGTGGCGTCCTCCGTGATGGTGTCGTTGGCAACGTCGATGCCGTGGAGGAGCCATCTCGCCACATCGAGCTCCGCATAAAACCGGGCTCTTTGCATGACCCAGCGGTCAGCACCCGGCCGCGCGCTCCGATAGGAGGTGAGCACCGCGTTCGCAAAAGTGCTACTCGCCGGGGTGGTCAACCACGCGAGGTCCTTTGCGGGATCCCCCACCCGGAAGTCTCGCCACTGATTCACTGCCACCACAGAATCGTTGTCCACGAGCAGGTGGCCCAACTGCATCAACGCGTGAATCACCGTCGGCTCAAATTGCCACAGGCCCGCATCCTCACAGGCAGTTTCCCATCGGCGCAGGAGCGCTTGGGGAAGCAGCCCGGTGGCGGCGGCGCGATCGACAATTCCGGCGCACTCGCGCAGGGAGTCGATAGCGCTGTCTGCCGGGCGGTCATAATCTTGAACGCTGCTAGTGGGCAACGAGTGAATCTGAGCGAGAGCGGTCCCGATGGAGGCGGCCAAGAGGGGTGAGACTTTATGGGCTGCCGGGGCTTGCCCGGGCAAGTATTCACAAACGCTCAGGGTGTGACTGCCCACTTCCGTGGTTCCGGCAAGTCTTGGTACGCGGAAGGTAAGCCGTGAGCGCAACCCCTCACTCAGAGCTCTGATTGCGCGCAGCGTCTCGGTGTGAGCTGCCTCGGACTGGGCCGAGGTGGGCAACTCGACCAACCACGGTCGCTGCTCCACGTCATAGACAAGGGCGACATCTTTTTCGGCGCTGGAGAGCGTTTGCGCGCTCACGGCGTGGAAACCCGGAACAGCGCTGGTGGCCAGCGCCGATAGCATGAGAGCAGTGTGGCCCATGGCTCAAGGGTAAGCGCGGAGGACCGCGCGCCCTTACTGCCACACCGAGGCTTCTGCCGGTGCGGCAGTCCGGAGGGAAGGAGAGTGAGCGATGTCCCTGACGTCTCGCTTGCCTCTCTCGCGCACTCGAATAAATCGCGACGCGGTCTCTCGAAAGATTCCGGGCTTTCTTGACCAGGTGATGGCCGATAGCTCCACCAAGGTTGTTCTTATTTGGCGCGGGGAAGCCCTTCTCGCAGCAAGCTCGTCGCCCCAGATTGAACTGGTGGCACCCCACGACGTCCCCGACGGGGCGTTGTTGCTGTATCTGGGTGTCACTCTGGAGACGGTGCGAGAGATTCCCCAAGGCACCCGCATTGTTGCGGCAGTGCTCGATGATGAGAGTGGATCGCGGGTCTCGGATGACATGGCTCGATGGGTGTCGGCTCGCACCATGGCTCACGCGTTGGATGACCTGGATTCCGGCATTGTCGTGGAGGCTCTCGCCATGGCGAATTGGCACCACGCGCACAGCTTCTCACCGCTCACCGGCGCTGCCGCGGAGTCATCCCAGGCGGGGTGGACACGGGTTGACCAGTCCACGGGCAAAGACCTGTTTCCCCGCACCGACGCTGCCGTTATTGCCCTGGTGACTGATCAGCACGATCGGATTGTGTTGGGCAGTAATGCGCTCTGGGAAGCCAGGCGATATTCCCTGCTGGCCGGCTTTGTGGAGCCGGGTGAGTCCCTCGAAGCTGCTGTGGTCCGAGAGGTGTTCGAAGAATCTGGCCTGGTGGTCACCAATCCCGTCTATATGGGTTCCCAGCCGTGGCCGTTCCCGGCCTCCCTGATGGTGGGTTTTCGCGCGGAGATTGACGAAGCATCTCTGGGCGATCTCCGCCCCGATGGCACAGAGATTATTGACCTGCGCTGGTTTTCCCGCGAGGAACTCCTCGCCTCCTCGGGAGATGTCCTCCTGCCTGGGCGCCCCTCCATTGCTCGGGCCATGATCGAGGATTGGCTAGGTCAGGAAATACCCGAGGACGCCTAGTGCTCGACACACTCGAAGGCCTGGATGAATCCCAACGGGTGGTTGCCACCACCTGGGGTGGACCGCTCTGTGTCTTGGCGGGAGCCGGCACGGGCAAGACGCGAGCCCTCACGCATCGCATTGCCCACGGTGTTGCCGAGGGCAAGTATCAGCCGGAGCAAGTTCTCGCTCTCACCTTCACCACCAAAGC
This sequence comes from Actinomycetota bacterium, assembly GCA_027728145.1. Classification (GTDB taxonomy): domain Bacteria; phylum Actinomycetota; class Actinomycetes; order Actinomycetales; family Microbacteriaceae; genus Pontimonas. The sequence continues at coordinate 2,312 of JAQBZV010000105.1, forward strand.
GGCCTCAGAAATGGGGCAGCGCTTGCGCGCTCTCGGTGTTCGCGGTGTGGCAACTAGGACATTTCACTCCGCCGCTCTGCGCCAGTTGCAACACTTTTGGCCGACCATCACCGGTGGCAGGCTCCCCGATGTTGCCCCCTCCAAAGCTCCGCTGATTGCCAAAACCCTGGATCAGCTCTCGCTGTCGGTGGACACGGCTGTGGTGCGAGACCTCGCGGGCGACATCGAGTGGCGAAAAGTCCACGCCTACACCCTTGAGGACTATCGCCTGAAGCGCGCGGAGCTCGGCAAGAGTTTGCCCGGTGGGTTGTCCCTGGAGGTAGTCGCCAGCATTCATGAGCGATACGAGCAGGTGAAAGACGAGCAGGGCCGCATCGACTTTGAAGACGTTCTGCTGGGAACCCTCGGCATGCTCGAAACAGAGCAACGGGTGGTGGATCGCGTGCGAGCCCAGTACGGGGTATTTCTGGTGGATGAGTACCAGGACGTCTCGCCACTGCAACACAAGTTGTTGGAGGTGTGGCTCGGGTCCCGAGAAGACCTCGTGGTCGTGGGGGACGCCAGCCAAACGATTTATAGCTTCGCTGGGGCGTCCAGTTCCTATCTTCTCGAGTTTCCTGAGCGCTACCCCCAGGGCACGGTGGTGAAACTGGAGCGCAACTATCGCTCGGGCGAGCACATTGTGCGAGCGGCCAACCACATCATGCTGGGTCGCCCGGGTGCTCTGACTCTCCAAGCGCAGGGGGGCTCTCCCGAGCCCATTCATCGTCACGTTGCCCGCACCGACGAGGCGGAAGCTCGGTATGTTGCGACCACCGTCAAGGGCCTTATCGAGCAGGGCACCCCACCCGATGGGGTAGCCGTGCTTCTTCGTTTTGGCGCCCAGTCGTTGGCGATTGAGTCTGCACTTCGGGCTGAAGGAATTGGCGTGAGGATTCACGGGGCGACACCATTTTTTGACGAGGCACACGTGAAGCGGGCCCTGATGGAAATCCGAGGAGCCGCAGTTGCGGGAGTGCAGGGAACCCTCGTTCAAGTTGTCGAGGACATTCTGTTTGGCCTGGGTTTGCAGGGTGATGCTCCGGATCACCAGGGTGCTGAGCGCAACCGGCACGATGACTTGGCGGCGCTCCGCGCGCTCGCGCAGTCGATGCCGAGTGGGAGCACCGTGACAGAGTTTTCCGATTTATTGGCCGACCGTTCAGGTGCGGGCGATGCCCCCGCTGTGGGGGCTGTCACCATCACCACGGTGCACTCCGCAAAAGGACGCGAATGGC
>JAQBZV010000106.1 GCA_027728145.1 Actinomycetota bacterium
ATCGCTCGGGGCCCATCCCCGGTGTCGATGATGGGGACACATACCTCGACACCCACGATGCGCTTCTCGATGAGGGCGATGTCGGAATAGGTGAACGCGTGAACCATTGCTTTTCGCAGATCCTCCGCGGAGTCGACCCAGGACACACCCTGGGCAGAACCTCCCTGCGCCGGCTTGACGATGAGCGGGAGGTCGAAAGCTGAGGTGACTGTCTCGAGGACGCTCTCGGCGCCTAACTCCCGGAAGGCATCTCGGGACAGAGTGATGGAGGGTGGGCTCGCTACCCCGGCTCGCTCCACCAGGCTCTTGGCGACGGGCTTATTCCAAGCAATGCGAGAGGCGTTGGCGCTGGACCCAACGAAGGGAATCTCCAGCATTTCCAGCAGCGCGCGAAGGGCGCCGTCCTCTCCCGAGGCCCCATGAAGAACGGGCCAGATGACCTCGGGCGGATGGTCTCGCAGATACTCAATGAGGGTTCCATCGGGGTCGCGCAGCTCCACACTCATACCGTGTGATGTGAGTCCATCGGCAACTTTGCGTCCGGACTTGAGCGAGATGTCTCGCTCGTGGGAAATTCCGCCGGAGAGAATCAGAACCCGGGGCATGTCTCTCACGACTACGTCACCTCGGGTGGGGGGGATTCAAGATTTGCCGCCACAGGAGTCTCGGAGCTGGCGGGCCCGAAGGTGTCGACGAGTTCACGCTCTTCGGTAATCACGCGGGCAAGCCGGCGAATTCCTTCGGTGATGAAGTCGGGCTCGGGGTAGCAGAAGGCCAGTCGCAGGTGACGCTGGCCCTGACCATTGGCGAAGAATGCGGTTCCGGGTGTGTAGGCGACGAGCTCTGTGATTGCTCTGGGCAACATGTCTTTGGAGTCCAACCCTTCGGGGAGCGTGAGCCAGAGATAGAAGCCCCCCGCAGGATTTGTGTGAGCAATGTCGGGCAGATACGACGCGAGCGCATCGGTCATGGCGTCACGGCGCTCCCGGTACACCCCACGGAAAGTGTCGATTTGTCCCTTCCAGTCGTGGGAGTCAAAGTATTCGGCGAGTACCATCTGCGCGAACGAGCTGGGCGACAAAATGGCGGCCTCCGAGGCTAACACGAGCTTTTCTCGTATTCCATGGGGGGCAACAACCCAGCCCACTCGAAGCCCGGGGGCGAATGTCTTGGAGAACGAACCGAGATATATCACTCCGCCGTCATCAACGCTTCTGAGTGCTTGAGGCGGTGGCGAATCAAACCAGAGCAACCCATAGGGGTTGTCCTCCACGATCAGGATTCCGTTGTCTTTGGCGATGTCGAGAATCTCCACTCGACGAGACGCGGAGAGCGTCACACCAGCCGGGTTTTGGAAGTTAGGGATGAGATACAGAAATTTGACGGAGACCCCAGCGTCACGCAAGTGGTCAATCCGCTCCCGCAGTGCTTCGGGAATCATCCCGTGTTCGTCCATTTCCACGTGTTCGACGCGTGCCTGGTAGGAGCGGAAGACCCCCATGGCACCGACATAGCTGGGGGACTCGGCAATGATGGCATCGCCTGGGTTGATAAAGAGCTTGGCGACGAGGTCTAATCCCTGTTGCGAACCCGTGGTCACCACAATGTCGTCTACACCGGCGCGGATTCCCTCCTCGGCCATCACGTGGCGAATCTTTTCGCGGAGACTGGGGAGACCCTGCCCGGACCCATACTGGAGCGCAGCGGCGCCCTGGGTGGCAAGAACAGAATCGACGGAGCTTCGCACCTTGTCAAAGGGCAGAGCAGCGACGAAGGGCATTCCACCGGCCAGTGAGACGACCTCGGGTCGGCTTGCCACGGCAAAGAGAGCACGTACTTCGCTAGCACTCAGTCCCGCCGCTCGGTCCGCATAGTTGTCGAACCAGGGGTCGAGGGAGATTCCCGAACCGGGTGACATCATGACAAGACCTTGCTCACTGAGGGACTGGAGCCCCCAGAATACGGGGGTTTGCCCGAGAGTGGGGTGTTAGGCCAAGAATTCTTGGAGATCAGCTTCCAGAGCGGGCTTGGGCTTTGCCCCAATAACCGTCTTGACTACCTCGCCACCCCGGAAGACCTTCATGGTCGGGATCGAGGTGATCTGGTACTTCATCGCCGTCTCGGGGTTGTCATCAACGTTGAGTTTCACGACGTCAATTTTCTCCGAGTGCTCTGTCGCAATCTGGTCCAGGATGGGCGATACGGCACGGCACGGTCCACACCACTCAGCCCAGAAATCGACCATGATGGGCTTCTCGCTGGCAAGAACCTCGGTGTCGAAGTTCTGGTCGGTCACATCGCGTGCGCTGCTCATAAGTGTCTCCTTGGGTTATCGGGCGCCTTAGGCGCTGTGGCTTGCTGCTGCCTGTTTTTGGGGCAGTGATTCGAGGTAGTGCTGGGCATCGAGAGCCGCCACACAGCCGGACCCTGCTGCGGTAACAGCCTGGCGGTAGGTGGGGTCAATGACATCTCCTGCGGCAAAGACACCCTCGATGTTGGTGCGCGAGGTGCGACCGTCGACGGCAATGGTGCCCTCGGGTGTCAGATCCAGTTGCCCATGGACGACGTGGGTCCTCGGGTCAGAACCAATAGCGATGAACAACCCCGATACGTCAAGAGTGGTTTCTTCGCCCGTGACAGTGTCGACAGTGCCGATTCCGGAGACCAGATCGTCTCCATAAATGTGTTCCACCGTGGCGTTCAGGATGAACTTAATCTTGGGGTCATTCTGGGCACGCTCCTGCATCACCGCTGAGGCGCGGAGCTTGTCCGAGCGGTGGATGATGTACACCGTGTCAGCGAACCGAGTAAGGAACGTCGCCTCTTCCATGGCGGAGTCTCCCCCACCGACCACGGCGACGACCTTGTCACGATAAAACGCACCATCGCACGTTGCACACCAGGAGACCCCATACCCACTGAGGCGATCCTCGTCGGGGATACCCAGCTTGCGGTAGGCGGACCCGGTGGCCACGATCACAGCCGCAGCCTCAACAGTGTCGCCGTTACCTAGGGAAATTTTCTTGACGGGACCCGCTAGTTCCACGGATGTGACGTCGTCATACATGATTTCTGCACCGAAGCGCTCGGCCTGTTTTTGCATGTCAGTCATCAGGGCAGGACCCATGATTCCTTCGGGAAAACCGGGGAAGTTATCAACATCGGTGGTGGTCATGAGGTCACCACCAAATTCGACCGAGGAAGCTACAACCAGCGGATTGAGATTCGCTCGTGCGGCGTAGATGGCTGCGGTGTAGCCGGCAGGCCCTGATCCAATAATGACAACGTCTCGCATGGTTCTCCTACTTTCCTTACACCGCTAGCAACGCAAGTCTAGGAGGAAGTATTCCCCGACCGGGTAAACGGCAGGCGCCGAAGTACGGGGTCCGTTACCGCGCGAGCGTCCTCACTTCTGAGAAGCAAAGAAACTGCTCCATAGACGAGGACCATCGCGAGAGTGATTCCCACCATGACAACCCCGGACCAGAGGGCTGATTCGCTCAAGTATGCGCCACCGTCAGCGCCGCCCCACCCCAGGAGAAGACCCAGACC
>JAQBZV010000001.1 GCA_027728145.1 Actinomycetota bacterium
ACGTCGAGGTGACCGATCGTCGCAAGGACTTTGGTGGCAGCTGCGGTGACAGCAGCTTTCTTCGACACATCCACGGTCATCGCGAGTGGGCTGGCGCCCAGGGTTTCAACCTCTGTGGCGACTGCTTTCGCGCTGGCCACGTTGACATCCCACAGCACCAGGTGGGTTGCTCCACGCTGGGCAGCGCCGAGCGCCATGAGGCGACCGATGCCACTGCCGGCGCCGGTAATCAGGACGTGCTTTCCCGCGAGGGAATAGGGATCAGCCATGGTGACTACTTCCTGAAGGGGAAATATTTCATGAGGCGAAGACCCTTCGTCATCGCCTGGGCAAAAGCTTCTGCGCTCATACCTTTTGGTGGAGCAACGTTCATGCCGCTCTGGGTTGCCACGGTTTGAACATCGGTGTATTTCTGGATTCCTTCGCGACCGTGCCTGCGCCCCACACCGGATTCTTTGAATCCACCCATCGGCGCATCCGTGGATGCCCACGATGCGGTGAATCCTTCGTTCACGTTCACGCTGCCCGCCTGAATCTGGACGGCGACACTTTCGGCTCGAGTCTTGGAGCCCCAGACACTGGCGTTGAGGCCGTAACTGGTGTCATTAGCGAGCGCGATGGCTTCTTCGTCGCTAGAGACCCTATAGATGGCAACGACAGGGCCGAAGGTTTCCCCGCGACACAGCAGCATGTCCTCGGTGACATCGGTGAGCAGGGTTGGCTCAAAAGAGAAAGGAGCAACGTCGGGGCGGTGCTTACCTCCGGCGAGGAGGGTTGCGCCCCCATCGAGTGCGTCCGTGACGTGAGCCTGGACTTTCTCCAGGTGTTCCGCGGAGATGAGAGCCCCCACTTCATAGGAGAAATCAAACGCAGTGCCGAGGCGAAGCTTGCCGACCTCGTCGATAAGTCGCGGCACGAAGCGGTCATAGATTCCTTCGTGCACGTAAAGTCGCTCAATCGACATACAGAGCTGGCCTGCATTGGAAAAGCTCGCGGTAATCGCTCCCTCGAGTGCGCGCTCAAGTGGAGCGTCGTCCAAAACAATCATCGGGTTTTTGCCACCCAGTTCCGCGGAGAAGCCAATCAAGCGACGAGCGGCTTGCTCAGCGACGATTTTCCCGGTTTCCGTTGATCCGGTGAACATGACGAAGTTGGCGTTGTTGATGATGGCGGTGCCAAGCTCTGGGGCATCTCCTATGACCACCTGGAAGAGACCCTCGGGCAGTCCGGCTTGATAGAGCAGGTCCAGTGCTGAGAGTGCAGAGAACGGGGTTTGAGCGTCGGGCTTGAGAACGATTCCATTGCCCGCCATGAGCGCGGGGACAGCATCACTGAGGGGGAGGGTGAGCGGATAGTTCCACGGGGTAATCATCCCCACCACACCTTTGGCCTGGAGGTGCACTCGGGTTTGGGTCACGAAGGGCAGAGCACCCTGGCGCTTTTCGGGCCGAAGGTGTTGCTCTGCACTATTGGCGTAGTAGCGAGTGGTGAGGGCAATGTCGGCGACCTCATCAAACGCTGATGCGCGAGATTTCCCGGTTTCCCACTGAACCACATCGAGGAGTGTGGCCTGATGTTCGAGAACTAGGTCGTGAAAGCGCATCATGACCGCTTTTCGCTGGCCAAAGGAAAGCCCTACCCAAGACTGCTGGGCGCTTCGAGCTCGTGCGAAAGCCACATCCACGTCGGCGGCGTCTGATTGGGGCAGCGCTGCGATGAGCGATCCATCGAGTGGCGAGAAATGTTCCTGGGTCTTCGCGCCGGGAAAAACAAGACCTGCCCACCTCTCGCGCAGCTCCTGGGGAACGGGTGGTTGGAGGGTGGAAGACTTCCGCGGCGTCGTTGCACTGGGTGACATTCCTCCATGGTCGCGCATAATCCTGAAAATGGGGAATACTCCAGGCGCCAGCGGGGTTATCGTGGGAGAAGCACGACGTATAGAGGAGTAGCTATGTCCACCGTGATTGTTGATGTTGAGGGAATGACCTGCCAGCACTGTGTGAAGGCGGTTACCGCCGAGGTGGGGGGAATCCCCGGCGTCACCGAGGTGAGCATTGCCCTGGAGGCCGAGGGCACCTCGAAGGTCACCGTAGTGGCGGACGAGGCAGTTCCTGAGGACGCACTCAAAGCCGCGATTGACGAAGCTGGGTACTCGATGGTCGGAGTGCAGCACTCCTAATGTCGCTGCCCATCCAGCTCGACATCGAGGGCATGACGTGTGCGTCGTGTGCGACGCGAATTGAAAAGGCTCTCAACAAAGTTGACGGCGTTGACGCGAGCGTCAACTACGCCACCGAGCAGGCCACCGTGGTCGGTGACGTCTCCCCCGAGGCTCTCCTGAAAGCTATCGAGAGCGCGGGCTATCACGGGGCTGTTCACACCGAGGAGCCCTCGGGCCAACCAGACCCCATGATTGCGCTGCGTAATCGACTGGTGATATCCGCGGTCGCAACGACCCCGGTCATGATTCTCAGCATGGTTCCCCCATTCCAGTTCCTCTACTGGCAGTGGGTTGTCTTTGCGCTGGCGGTGCCGGTGGCGACCTGGGGGGCGTGGCCTTTCCACCGTGCCGCAGCGATCAACGCGCGCCACGGTGTCGCCACGATGGACACCCTCATTTCTGTGGGGGTGGGAGCAGCGCTGGGCTGGTCCCTGTACGCGCTGTTCTTTGGTGGTGCCGGAATGCCCGGCATGACCATGACCCTTGAGCTGTTTGGTCAACCAGGTGGCGGTAGCCACGAGATCTACTTGGAGGTGGCCGCCGCCGTCACCACGTTTATGTTGCTCGGTCGCTACCTCGAGCACCGTGCAAAGCGTGATGCGGGCGCTGCACTCCGCGCCCTCATGAAGTCGGGCGCCAAGGAAGCCACCGTGCTTCGCGATGGGGTGGAGAAGCTTTTGCCCTTGGCGATGGTGAAGCGGGGCGATGTCATGGTGGTCCGCCCCGGCGAGCGGATCCCCACCGACGGAGAGATTACCGAGGGTGCTGCCGCCATCGACACGTCGATGATGACGGGAGAGTCCGTCCCTGTCGAGGTCACGGTGGGCGACATTGTGCTGGGGGGAACAATCAACACCTCTGGGCTTCTGAAAGTCACCGCAACCCGAGTGGGCGACGACACGGAGCTTGCCAGGATGGCGAAGCTCGTGGAGCGTGCTCAAACGGGAAAGTCTGACGCTCAGCGTCTGGCTGATCGAATTTCCGGGGTTTTTGTGCCGATTGTGATGGTGATCGCGGCGGTCACGTTTGCCGCATGGATGATTTTCGATGGCAGTCTCGCCATCGCGTTCCAAGCCGCTGTGGCAACTCTGATTATTGCCTGCCCCTGTGCCCTGGGTTTGGCCACCCCTACCGCCCTGCTGGTGGGGACTGGTCGTGGCGCGCAATTGGGTTTGTTGATTAGTGGGCCAGAGGTCTTGGAGCACAGTCGCTCCATTGACATGGTGGTGCTGGATAAGACCGGAACACTCACCACAGGAAACATGCAAGCGCTGGCTGTTTTTGTGGAGGCAGGTCACACCGAGAAGACCGTGCTCGCGAGTGCTGCGGCAGTGGAAGCGGGGTCTGAGCACCCGCTCGCTCGCGCCATTGTGGAGAAAGCTCGAGCAGAGGGTCTCGCCATTCCCGAGGCAACAGGCTTTAGCGCTGAGGCGGGCTTTGGTGCCACTGCCACAGTGGACGGAAATGCTGTTGCCGTCGGGCGTCCAGCGTGGTTGGAATCTCGAGGCTTTACGCTCTCGCCGGAACTCGCTACTCACTTGGCGCAGCTACACCTGACCGGTAACACGGTGGTGGGTGTGGGCTCCGAGTCGATCGTGGTGGGACTGATTCAGATTGCGGACACCCTTAAGGAATCCAGTGTCGAGGCCATTGCCACCCTCAAATCTCTGGGACTGACAACTGTGATGGCGACTGGGGATCACGAATCCGTCGCCACCTCCATTGCGGCGGCCGTGGGAATCGATCGCGTCGAAGCGGGCCTCACCCCGGAGGGCAAAGCGGACTTGATTACGCGCTTGCAAGCGGAGGGCCACGAGGTCGCCATGGTGGGGGATGGCATCAACGATGCCCCAGCCCTCGCCACCGCAAACCTTGGTATTGCGATGGGAACAGGAACTGACGCCGCGATGAGTGCGGGGGACTTGACCATCACTCGAGGTGACCTGATGGGTGTTGCCGATGGAATTCGTTTGGCCCGGAAAACGTTGGGAACCATTCGCGGAAACCTGTTCTGGGCTTTCGCCTATAACGTGGCAGCTATTCCCCTCGCGGTGGCGGCGGTGCTGAATCCCGTGGTGGCGGGACTGGCCATGGCGTTCTCGTCAGTCTTCGTGGTGACTAACTCGCTGCGTCTTCGGTCTTTTCGCCCCACCAGGTAGCAATCTGGCCCTGCACAAACTCGTTTAGGGTGAGTTCCTCCGGGTCGAGGGAGCGAGCCTCGCGGTAGGACTCCGTGAAGTAGGAGTCCCGGCGCTGTTGGGCCCAGTCTCGAATCGCATCGAAAGGATCGCGGGGCATCGCGGCCTGTTTTTTGATCGTCCGGACAATGCCGCGAATCCCGAGGATCAACAGTGTCAGCCCCGCCACACCACCGGCGCCAATGAGCCAGCCACTGAGGGCAAAGGGGGACACCACAATGGTGAAAAGGCCCAAAGCGGACAGCGAAAACCAGTTGCCCAAGGCTCGAGCCGGCAGCGGTGCGAGCCCTCGGAAGAAGGTGTACCAGGAGGTTCCGTTCTCTTCCCACCAGGGCCAGGAGTTGGGGATGGGGGGAGCATCCGGGTAGGGCTTCCACTCCGGTTCGGGCTGAAAACCTTGAAACAGGGATATCCAGCGGGGATGGGGCGTTCGCCAGCCATCGGGCGGGTTGAACCTCAGAGGAAGGGTCTCGAGGTCCACCTGGCTTCTCATCACGCCTTGAGGCTAGCGGGCGCGGGTGGGGGTTTGACGAACATGGCGCCGAGCGCCACCACGAGCGGGAAAATCGCGGCGATGAGGCTCGCTCCGAGGTAGGAGCCGGAGAACGAGAGCCCGAGCGCAAAATACAGTGGCCCCAACGCTGTTGAGGCAAGTCCGATCGATGTCGCAATTCCTCGAATTGCTCCGATGTGGCCTCGCCCGTAGTAGCGAACGAAGGCCGCGGCCTCCACTCCCCGAAGCGCACCCATGGAGGTACCGAGCAGTAATCCGAAAATAATCCCGCTGACTCCGTCGGTCACCAATGGCAGTAGCAGGAGAGTCCCACTGAGGGTGAGCATCGACCCCGCAACACCCCACCGGGGGTCAATCCGATCGACGATTGCGCCAAGACCCAACGATGCTGCGACCGCCGTGACTGTTTGGGGGACAAAGTTGGCGGCCGCTTCGAGAGTGCTGAGTCCTTGGGCGCCAAGGATCGAGATGAGGTGAAACGCAAGCCCTGTGGAGAGCATGCCCACCATGAACCCCGCCGAGGCCAACACCCAAAACATTCCGGTGCGAAGTGCTTCGCTCGAGGTGTAGCCGGTCTCGGGGACAATCACGATGTGGGTGCCAGTCTCGGTGGTCGTGCGCGGCAGATCTTTGGGAAGCAGGAACGCAATGGGGAGCACAATGATGGCCACCAGAGCAGCTTCGATGCGCCAGGCAGTGGCAATGTCGGTGAAGGCAATCAGACGCTCCAACCCCACTGGGGCCAGCGAGATCCCTGCCGATCCCACCGCACCCACAATTCCCAGTGCCAAACCGGGCTTGTAGGTGATGGTTCGGGCGACAAGGGTGGTGGCGCCCAGGGATAGCGCACCCTGCCCCGTCATCCGAAGCCCCACGTATGAAGCGGTGAGGCCAATGATTTCGGTGATGAAACTGGCCAAAAACACGACCGTCATCAGGAGGACACCGATGACAATAATGGCGCGCTTCGCGCCGTACTTATCCAAGAGTCGACCGAGAATCGGCATAGTCAGGGCGCCGGCTAGAGTCGCCAGCAGGTAGCTAAACGAGATGGCTGTGCGATCGATGTCGAGAGACTCAATGAGGGGGTCCGTGAAGGGCGAGAGTCCCGCGGTCTGACCGGGGAACGTCATCGCGGTCAGCATGCTGCCAGCACCCACAATGAGCGCCCACCACAGCAGTGGCGGTTTGGTGGGCTTTTTCTCTTCGGTCGGCTCCCGATAGAGGGGGATGGACCCTGTTACGGGAACGGAAATCTCACCGGTGGGGGGATGAGCGCTCACGCGTGCCCACCAGGAATCCCGAGGGCCTGGTGCAACTGCTGGGGAGTGTCAATAACGAGGTGGGCTTGCTCCCATTCGGTGGGTCCCCCATAACCCCACCGCACCATGATGGTGTCGAGGCCGTGATGGGCAGCTCCCTCCACGTCGTGAATTCGGTCTCCCACCATAATCGTGTTGTCCGTGGGGAGACCCTTTTCGCGCAACCCCGCGAGAGCGTCCTCCACAACCTCGGCTTTGGTGCCGCGAGTTTCGTCATCCGCTGCGCAGGCAATCACGGAGAAGTAATCCGACAGCGTGAAGTGCTCGAGCATGATGGTGGCTGGCGTGGTCGGCTTGGATGTGGCAATCGCCAGGTGAGCACCAGCATCTTTCAAACCCCGAAGCAGAGAGGAAACGCCATCGAACAGCTTCGCGTCATAGACACCCACATTCAAATACCGGGCGCGATAGATGCCGATGGCCTCGGCCACCTCTGAGGAGCTCATGCCACCCCGGGTCGCAAAGGACTCTGGCAATGGTGGTCCCACCCACCGCAGGAGATCTTTCATCGTGGGGACGTCGCGTCCCATTTCTTCCAGCGTGTAGGCGATGGTGGAGACAATTCCTGGAGACGAGTCCACCAGAGTCCCGTCAAGATCAAGGAGGACACTCTGGTACTTCAGCACCGCAAAAGCCTAGGGGATAGCGGGTCAGAACAAGCGGTGGTGGGTGTCATCCAGCCCACGCATCTGGTCGTAATCAAGAACGAGGCATCGGATGCCGCGGTCCTCCGCGAGCGTGCGCGCTTGCGGCTTGATTTCTTGGGCCGCGTAAACCCCAGTCACCGGCGAGAGGTGGGGGTCACGATTGAGCAGTTCCAGGTATCTCGTCAGCTGCTCAACACCATCGATGTCACCACGGCGTTTGATCTCAATCGCGACGTGTGCGCCGTCGCTATCGGTGGCAAGAATGTCGACCGGTCCAATGGCCGTCATGTATTCGCGGCGAACAAGAGTGAATCCCTCGCCAAGAAGGTCAATCTGGCCCGCGAGCAGCTTTTGGAGGTCTGCCTCGACACCGTCTTTGATCAGACCCGGGTCCACCCCCAGGTGATGGCTGTGGTCTGAGTGGATTTCGTGGATGTTGACCATGAGAAGGTCCGAGGTTTTGTTGTGGAGTACTTTCCAGGTCTCGATAACGCCGGCTTCTGCTTGCTCTGGCTCCGGTTGGAGAACCTCCAGGGTGCACGGTGGCGGCATCCAGTTCAGGGGCTTATAACTGCCGCCATCGGAGTGAATCAGGACACTGCCATCACCCTTCACCATGATGACGCGGGTGGCGAGGGGGAGATGGGCGCTGAGCCGGCCCGCGTAATCAACAGAGCAGGTTGCAATGACGAGCCGCATGGGCTTTCAGTTTAGGGGCTCGAGGGCACCGGGGGCTTTGCCGCCGGTGCCGCAAAGAAGGCCAACACAATCACTGCCACGACGACCCAGAGCGCCGCGAGAACTCCGATGGAGTCGCCAAGACCACCAATCAGCGGAGGCCCAATGAGGAACGCTCCGTAGGCGACGGTTGCGACCGCAGACACGCGAGCGGCACTGCCCTCAGGGTTATCCGCAGCGGCTGACATTCCGACCGGGAATCCCAGAGAGCTACCAAGCCCCCACATCAGAGCGCCCAGACCACTGAGCACTGGCTGTTCCACGAGAATCACCAGTGCGAGACCCGCAATGGCCATAGCGGCTGACCACTGCAATACGGGAACTCGACCAAACTTGTCGAGGAGGTAGACCCCGCCGATTCGGCCGGCCAGCATTCCGAGGGTGAAGAACCCAAACCAGAGTGCTCCCACTGCGTTGGTCTGATCTCGTCCATCCACGATGGCGAGGGCTAACCAGTCATTGGCGGAGCCCTCTGCGAACGCCATGCCCAAGGCGATGATGCCAATGGCGAGCGTTCGAGGCTCTTTCCAGACGCGAAGCCGTTCAGCCAGAGTGGATCTCTGCTCGACGCCCTCCTCGTTCACGGACCCGCGGTCGTTAGTGATGACCCGCGAGACAATCCACAGCACCGGCGCCATCACCAGGGCCATCACGATTGTGTGGGGGGCGATGCCCACCCCGAGGAAACTCATGAGAGCCGAGAGGCCGGCGCCTGCCACGGTTCCCAGTGACCAGAACGCGTGGAACCACGGCATGATGTTGCGGTTCACTGCCTTCTCAACGGCTGCGCCTTCGACATTCATTGCCACATCTGCTATTCCATTGCCAGCACCCGCGCAGATGATGGCGACCACGGTGAGGGCGTAACTCGAGACCCAGGACGACCCAATGCCAATTCCTGCGAGCCCCACAAGGCCCAGCAGGCCAAAGAACAGGATGGTGTTGCGCTGTCCAATCCAGGCGATGATGTGGCTGGAGAACACCAGGCCGCTGACAGCCCCCAGAGCTCCCGTGAACAGCAGAGCTGCGACTTCGGCGGTGGAGGTGTCGAGACCGTCACGGATTGCGGGAACACGCGCCAACCAGGTGGAGAAGCTCAGTCCATTAATCATGAACACCACAAAGAGGGCATTTCGCCAGGTAGTGGGGGTTCGCGTCTTAGCGTGATTCACCCGGCACCATCCATCTCTCGCCTCTAGCTCGAAGCCCCAAAGTGAGAGCTCTCGCACCAATGTAGCTGACACCAAAGGCGGCCTCGAGCATCAGCAGACCCCCCAGATTCACGCCGGAAACCTCCCAGTAGGTCACGGACGCAAGCCAGAGAAAAGGGGCAAACATCGCAACGTTGAGGATTCCTGTCAGAGCCAGGTATTTGCCGTCCCCGGCACCGATCAGAACTCCGTCGAGGACAAAAACAAAGCCTGAGAGTGGGAGTGTCAGGGCCAGTAGCACGAGGACCACAACCAGCACCTCTCGCAGGGGTTGGTCGGATGTCATCACAAAGGGAAGTAGTGGGGCGAGCAGACCCATGAGTATCGCCAGCATCCCACCGGCAAAGAAACCCCAGGCGATCAGCGTGGAGGTGGTGTGCCGCACCGTCGAAAGATCACCAGAGCCGAGGTCATGGCCGACCAGAGCTTGAGCCGCGATGGCGAGTGCGTCGAGAGCTAAGGCGAGAAGGCTGAAGATGGAGAAGACGATGTGCCAAGCGGCGAGTTCTCTGGTTCCCAAACCGGCGGCCACCACGACCGTGGCGATGAGCGCAATTCGCAGGCTCAGCGTTCGCAGCAATAGCCAACTGCCCGAACGAGCGGCGGCTTGAATACCCAGCACCCCCGGGGCGAGGGAGACCTCATGGGTTCGTGCCTCCCGAGTAATGAGGGAAACAAAAACTGCGGCCATTCCCCACTGCGCGATAACGGTGCCCACAGCCGACCCGATGAGACCCCACCCGAGCCCGTATATGAGGACCGCGTTCAGAACAGCGTTAGAGCTGAAACCAGCGAGGGCAATCCAGAGCGGTGTACGGGTGTCTTGGAGACCACGCATCAGACCCGTTGCGGCAATGACGAGAAGCATCCCGGGCAAACCCCACCAGGAAATCGTGAGGTAGGACACGGCTCCAGCCGACACGTCACTAGTTGCTCCAAACCAGCTCACTACCAGCGGGGTGATGGCGTAGCCGAGGATTCCCAGCACCACACCCAAGCCCAGAGCAAGCCAGAGACCATCGATCCCCGCGGAAATGGCTCCTGGACGATTGCCGCTGCCGAGACGGCGCGCAACAATCGGGGTGGTCGCGTAGGCGAGGAAAATCAGCAACCCAATGACGGTAGTCAGAATGGTGCTGGCAAGCCCGAGGCTTGCCAGAGCCTCCGCGCCCAAGTGACCCACCATGGCGGTATCGGTGAGGAGAAACAGGGGCTCAGCGATGAGAGCACCCAGCGAGGGGACGGCGAGTGCCAGAATCCGCTTCGTGAGAGAGGCATCGGGCACCTGCGTAGGCTACCGCCCAGCGTGCTCCCTGAAACGATGATTAGGGTGTGTGGTGTGGCTACAAGCGGTATAGAACTTGACGAGCGGGACTCCTCGATTCACCCGGGTGATGACCTCTACCTTCATATGAACGGGCGCTGGCTGGAGCGCTCCCCCATTCCGGACGATAAAGCTCGATTTGGAGCATTCACCATCATTGCCGAGGAGGCCGAGAAGGCTGTCCGCACGATTCTCGAGGAGGCAGCCACTGCCCCCGAGGGTTCTGAGGCCCGAAAGGCCGGAGACCTTTTTGCAAGCTTTATGGATGAGGACCGCATTGAGAAGCTTGGGCTAGCACCCCTGCACGGGGTGTTCGCGCAGATCACCGAGGCTTACTCTCTGGGAAGAGAAGCCCTGGTTGCCCAGTTGGGGCGGCTTGAGCGAGGCGGCAGCGAGGGCCTCTGGCAACTGTTTATCGACAACGACCCGGGTGATCCAGAGAAGTATGTGATGTTCATCGAGCAGGGCGGCCTGGGGCTGCCCGATGAGTCCTATTACCGGGACGACTCCTTCCAGGACATCCGCGACGCATATCTCGTTCACCTGGAGAAAGTGTTCGGGCTGACCGGGCTAGAGGAGCCCGGCGAGCGGGCAGCCCGCGTGCTCGCTCTGGAGACCCAGCTCGCCTCCCACCACTGGGACAACGTGCGAGCGAGGGATGCAGAAGCGTCCTACAACCCGACCTCGGCGGCAGAGCTCCGCGAAGCAATGGCGGGTTTCCCGCTCGATTCGTGGCGTGAGTCGTCGGGAATCTCGGAGGAAGCCTTCTCTCAGGTCATTGTGCGCCAGCCCAGTTTTGTGAGTGCGGTGGCAACCCTCTGGAATTCCGAAAGTGTGGAGGCTCTTCGGGACTGGATGCTGTGGGGGGTTGTGCGGTCCTTTTCTCCCTACCTCAGTGCAGACCTGGTCGCGGCGCACTTCGATTTTTATGGCAGAACGCTGTCGGGAACACCGAAGATTCGCCCGCGGTGGAAAAGGGCGGTGTCTTTTGTGGAAGGCGTCATGGGTGAAGCGGTCGGCAAGCTCTACGTCGAGCGCCATTTCCCTCCCGAGGCCAAGGCTCAAATGGATGAGCTGGTTGACACGCTCTTGGAGGCTTATCGCCAGAGCATTGAGTCGCTGGACTGGATGAGCAACGAGACCAAGGAAAGAGCCCTAGAAAAGCTCGCGACGTTCAACCCCAAAATTGGCTACCCGAAGACCTGGCGAGATTATTCGACCCTCCAGGTCAGCTCAGAGGACTTGTGGGCGAACGTTGTTGCGGGGAACGAATTTGATTTCCAGCGGGAGCTTCGCAAAATCGGGTCACCGCTGGACCGGGACGAGTGGTTTATGACCCCTCAGACGGTGAACGCCTATTACAACCCCGGTTTCAACGAGATCGTCTTCCCGGCAGCCATCCTTCAGTATCCGTTCTTTGATCCCCAGCGGGACGCTGCCTCCAATTACGGAGCAATCGGCGCCGTCATTGGGCACGAAATCGGTCACGGGTTTGACGACCAAGGATCTCGATTCGATGGCCATGGGCGTCTCCAGAACTGGTGGACCGATGAGGATCGGGCCGCGTTTGAGGAACGTACTCGAGTTCTGATCGACCAGTTTGCAGAGCTGAGCCCGAAGGACCTGCCGGACCACCGGGTCAACGGTGAGCTCACTATCGGCGAGAACATCGGTGACCTTGGTGGTCTTGCGATCGCGTGGAAGGCCTACCTGCTTTCCCTCGAGGGCGCGGAGCCCCCGGTCGTGGAGGGTATGTCGGCTCAGGAGAGATTCTTCTTATCGTGGGCGCAATCCTGGAAGCTCGCCGTTCGCCCCGAGGAGGCAAAACGTCTCCTCCAGATTGACCCGCACTCGCCCTCGGAGTTTCGCTGCAACCAGATTGCTCGTAATCTGGACGAGTTCTACGAGGCCTTTGGTGTGACCGCCGAGCACGAACTGTGGTTGGACCCGAGTGACCGAGTCAGCATCTGGTAATTGCCGGAAAACCCCGCTACGCTGGGGGCTGTAGGAATACATTCCAAATTTGGAATACATATCGGAGGCTTATATGAGGGGCAAAATTCTCTTCGTTTTTGGTCTAGCGCTGGGGTACGTGTTGGGTACCCGCGCAGGACGCGAACGCTACGAGCAAATTAGGGCGGGAGCCGAGAAGGTGTGGATGGACCCCCGGGTTCAGGAGCAGGTCCACACTGTGGAGGAGTTCGTCAAGGACAAAGCACCCGACCTGGCGGAGAAGGCGACGTCGGCTGTCAAGAAGGTCTCGGGCACAATCCGTAACGCTGGCGGGGCTAAGGGCGCCTAGATTTCGTGACCGAATCCCAGGGCGCTCGGACCAGAGCGAAAGGTAAGTCATTCCTTTCGCTTCTTACCGATGTGCCCCATCTCATCTCTCAGCTGATTCGCGCGGAGATCGAGTTGCTAAAAGCGGAGCTTGTATCGAAGCTCAAATCGGTCGGAATTGGTCTGGGGCTTTTCGTCATCAGCTTGTCGTTGATTCTTCTGGCGCTGTTGTTGTTGATCTTCGCGGGAGTATTTGCTCTGTCGTTGGTTGTCCCCCTGTGGGCGGCAACCCTGATTGTTGCGGGTGTCGTGATTCTCGCGGCGGTCGTCATTGCGGGTATGGGGGCAGCCGTGATGGCGCGCACCAAATCACCCTTGCCTGACGAGACGGTCGAAAGCATTCGAGAAGACATTCGCGTCCTCCGGGGAGACAGGTAAATGGCCAGGGCGAAGCTTCGCGGCTATGTGGGCGACACCCGGGAGGACCTCGGCGCCACCCTCGATGAAATCGAGCATCGCCTCCGTCCCGATGTGATGGCGAAGAAACTAGGGTCGTGGGTTTCTCGCTCCTACGACGAAGATTCCACTCCCTGGCTTATCGCTGCGGGTGTCGCGGTGATCGGCGGCGTCGCCACCGTGCTCTGGGCAATTTTCGCTGACGACTAGTCGATTACCTTCACCACGACGCGACCTCGGGTGAGCCCGGCGAGAACTCGGGGAGCATTCTCCAGAGCCTCGGCCAGGGGAATTATCTGACCGATCTCGTCCAAGGGTAAATTCGCGCTGGCGAAACCGTTCCAGAGGTCCACTCGGACATCTGGGGGCTGGAAGACGGAGTTGATTCCCACCAAGCTCACTCCGCGAAGGATAAACGGCAGGACGGTGGTGGGGAGGTCTGATCCGCCTGCTAAACCACACGCTGCCACCACACTGTTGCTGGCCGTGGCGGCCAGAATCCGGGCGAGCATGTCGCCTCCAGCCTGGTCAATGGCGCCGGCAAACTGCTCGCTCTGCAAAGGGCGGGAGGGTTGGGACAAAAACTCCTGTCGTGACATGACGTCCGTTGCGCCGAGCATCGAGAGGTAGTCGGCTTCGTCGGTGCGACCGGTGATGGCCACTGTTGTGTAACCGGCTCCCTTGAGCAGTGCCAGTGCGAGCGAGCCAACCCCTCCGGCTGCTCCCGTCACCGCAATAGGGAGGGACGAGGAGCTTGGGGTGATTCCATGGCTCTGGAGGGCGTTCACAGCCAAGCCGGCGGTGATGCCCGCCGTACCCAGGGTGGCAGCGTGTTGTAGGGAGAGACCCTCCGGAAGAGGAATCACGTGCTGGGGCTCTGCGATCACTCGGGTGGCGAGGCCCCCGTGACGGTTTTCACCGTAGCCATACCCCGTAATGACGACAGGAGTCCCTGCTTGAATCTCGGAGTCGGAGCTCTCCTCCACAACACCGGCTAGATCAATACCGGGAATCAGCGGAGGCTTGCGGACAACCCCGGGGGAGCCGGTGAGGGCCAGGGCATCCTTGTAGTTGAGAGCCGAGTAGTGGACGGCAATAGTGAGGGAGCCCTCGCCCATCTGAGAGAACGCGATGTCGTCCCGGAAGTGGGTGGTGAGCTGGCCAGAGCCATCCGAGCCAATCCACCAGCCTGAGGCGTGGTTAGCCAAAGAGCATCGCCGCCGCTTCGTATCGCTCGTTGGGAACAGTCTTCAGATCCCCCAGAGCTTCGACAAAATCGACATACGCGATGTCGGTGCCCCGAAGGGCCACCATGTGTCCCCACTGGTGATCGTTGACCAGGTTGATGACGCTCATGCCAAAGCGGGTGGCGAGCACTCGGTCGAACGCGCTGGGTGTGCCACCGCGTTGGATGTGTCCCAAGGTCGTTGCTCGGGTTTCAATACCCGTAGCTTCCTCAATCAGTGGAGCCAGAATCTCTCCAACTCCTCCAAGACGCGGCCTCCCAAAAGCGTCGAGACCTCTCTCGGAGTGGGCGTCGTCCATGGTGTCGAGGGTGAAACCCTCGGCGACTACCACCAGCGGAGCACGGCCGCGGTCGTGTGCGGAGCGAACCCAGCCGAGTAGCTCGTCGAGGCTTGTTTTGCGCTCCGGAATCAGGATGGCGTGGGCGCCGGAGGCCATACCGGAGTGCAGCGCAATCCACCCGACGTGGCGACCCATGACTTCGGCAACCATGCACCGTGAATGGGAGTCACCGGTCGTTCGAAGACGGTCCATGGCTTCGGTGGCAATACTGACAGCAGTATCGAAACCGAAGGTGAAGTCCGTGCCGTTGAGATCGTTGTCAACAGTCTTAGGAACACCAACAATCGGGATGCCGGTGTCGCTGAGCTCTTTGGCCGCGGCGAGTGAGCCTTCTCCACCAATCGCAATGATGGCGTCGATTTTGTGTTTCTTCAGGACTTCTTTCACCCGGTCAGGTCCGCCATAGTCAAACGGGTTGGTGCGAGACGTCCCGAGGATGGTGCCACCCTGCTTCGATATGCCCTTCACTTCGTGGCGGGTGAGCGGCATGATGTCGGCTTCGCAGAGTCCTTTGTATCCACCGACAAAACCCACGAACTCATGGCCGTGGACGCGCGTTCCTTTCAGGACCGCTGCCCTGATGACCGCATTCAGACCTGGGGCGTCGCCTCCACTGGTGAGCATTCCAATCTTCATGCCACCATTCTCTCTGGTTGTGAGGCTCATGGGGTTACGGAATCCTTATCATTTTCTTAGGTTTCACCAAGGCGACGCATAGGCGAGCGCTTTACGGTGGAGAAATAAGCCACCACTACGACGACTCACAAGGAGATCACATGGCAGAGAAAAAAGAGACTGTGAAAGCAACGGACCACGTTGCCGAGCACGTCGAGACCGGCTTGACCGGACGCACCGAATACCCGGGGCAGACGTTGGGGATTGTTGCCCTCGTGCTGGCCTTCTTCACTCAGATCCCAGCCCTCATCCTCGGCATCATCGCGTGGGTGTGGTCTAACAAGGCTCAGGTGAACAACGTTCCGGCGAAGGTTGCCGTTGCGGTCAGTTCAGTTCTGATTGTGTTGGGAGCGCTTGCCGTCATCGGCTGGATCGTGCTCGTCGCCTCGACAGTCGGCGAGCTTGGAGACTTGGGAATGTGGAACGGAATGGGTCCTAGAGGACTTCGCTCCTAACGACCTTCCCTCTCGAGGACTGCCATGGCGGCATTGTGACCCGCAATGCCGCTTACGGCACCTCCCCGTCTGGCTCCTGAACCACAGAGCAGAATTCCTTCATCCACGGTAGCCACACCCCAGCGTTGTTCGGGGGTGCTCACATCCGCATCGTCTTCGACGAAGGGCCACTCGAGGGGACCGTGGAAGATATTTCCGCCGGGAAGCCCGAGAGCTTCCTCGAGATCCTGCGTTGTCTTTGTTTCTATACAGAGCTGACCGTGGGCGTCCCTCATCAGGACATCCTCGAGGGGTTCGGCCAGCACACTGTTCAAAGATGCAACGACCGCGTCCTGAAGCTCGAGCCGAAGGGCATCGGTATCTCTGGTCTGCGCAAGTCGGTGCGGGGTGTGGAGTCCAAACACTGTCAGGGTGTGGGCTCCAGATTCCTGGAGCTCGGGCGAGAGGATGCTGGGGTCGGTGAGCGAGTGACAATAAATCTCGCAGGGCAGTGGGTCAGGAAGCGACCCCGCCTCGGCAGCGTCAAAACCACTCTGGAGTTGCGACCAGGTTTCGTTGATGTGGAAGGTTCCACCAAAGGCGGCCTCAGGACTGAGCGAGGTGTCCTTGAGCTTCGGTAGGCGCTTCAAAACCATGTTGACTTTCACCTGTGCACCTTCGGGAGCGGGACCCTGCGCCGGGCGTCCACGCAGAGCATCGAGCTCCCGGGGTGCTGCATTGACCAGCACGTAGCGAGCGGCAATCGAGTGTGACTCCCCGCCCTGCGAATAGGTGACCTTTTTGTTTTCACTGATTGCCGTGACCGACGCACCCGAGATGAGGGTTGCGCCCGCGTCACGGGCAGCGTGCACGAGTGCGCCCGACACCGCGCCCATGCCACCGATCGGAACATCCCAGTCCCCGGTTCCCCCGCCGATGACGTGATAAAGAAAACACTTGTTGGCATCGAGATTCGGGTCATTGTTCGACGCAAAGGTCCCAATCAGACCATCGGTGAGCACTACGCCTCGGACCACGTCATTCTGGAAGAGGCGTTCAATAGTGTTGCCGATGGGATTCTCGATGAACCGGTCCCACAGTTCACTATCGCCGGTCACCGCAGTGACGTGGTCTCGTGCCTCAGACCGAGTCAGCAGCGGATCCGTCACGCCGGGGAACATCGCCTGAGCCAGCGCGACAGTGGAGTCGTAGAAGGAATTCCACGCATCGCAATCTTCTGCCGCACCAATCTGCGCAAAAGAGTCGCGAGTCAGTGCCTCATCTTCCCGATCGATGAGCAAACCGGTGGTGGCGCCCGGGACCGGTGTGTAGGAGGAGTAGCGGCGCTTCGCCAAGGTGATCGGCAGGGACAAGTCATCGATGATTTTTTGCGGCAGCAGACTCACGAGATAGGAGTAGCGCGAGAGTCTTGCCTCCACACCGTCGAAGGTCTGTTGCGACACCGCGGCGCCACCCCACTCGTCGAGGCGCTCCAGGACTCGCACCGACAGACCAGCTCCCGCCAGATAGGCGGCTGCGGTGAGGCCGTTGTGGCCACCGCCCACGATGACAACATCGGCATGGTCTGTGCTCATGGCATCACAGTCTAGAGAGACACGATTATTTCTGGGCTGGGACGAGGCTTCGGGGTGCGACCGCCAGTGTCGAGGCCGTAGCATTCTCTCTATGCCTACCGCGACGTCGCGAACGACAACCCCAGGCCAAGGCGTGAGCGGAATTTCCTTCGCGCACTCTCTCGCAGACGAGTCCGTTGCTCTCGTGCGCTCCTGGCTCGATCGAGCGGCGCAGCTTCATAAGAAACCAGACGCGAGCTCGGAGCGTCTCGCCGGTGTGCTCAAGGACCCGAAGGGTCCCGCTTTTGCCCTCGGATTTGTTGACCGCGTGGCCCGACCCGAGGACTTCACCGTTGCGGCGAGAAACTTCCGGGAACTCTCGAGAGATATCCCTGATTTTTTGCCCCCCATTCTGCGATTCCTCATTCAAGTGGGTGGTTTTTTTGCCCCGATATTCCCGGGAATTGTCGTGCCCATCGCTCGGTGGGCGCTCAAAATCCTGATCGGTCACCTGATTATCGACGCCAGTGAGAACAAGCTTGCCTCCTCACTGAGGCGCCTGACGAAGAACGGCGATCAGCTGAACATCAACCTGCTGGGTGAAGCGGTCCTCGGGGATGAAGAAGCGGACCGTCGCCTCGCGGGAGTTCGAGCGTTGATTGCAAGAGAGGATGTCGACTACGTCTCCGTCAAAGTGTCGGCTATCTCCAGCCAGCTCTCCATGTGGGCATATAAAGAAACACTGGATCGGGTCGTCAAGCGACTGATTCCTCTCTATAAGGAAGCAGCGGCCACCACTCCTCCGACCTTTATCAACTTGGACATGGAGGAATTCAAGGACCTCGACTTGACCCTTGATGTGTTCGAGCGAGTCCTGAGCGACAAGAGCCTGCGGACCTACAGCGGTGGGATCGTGCTTCAGGCGTATCTTCCGGAGGCGTTCGCCGCAATGAAGCGTATTCAAAGTTTTGCCGCCGCCCGGGTCAAAGCCGGCGGAGCCCCCCTCAAGGTTCGAGTCGTCAAGGGGGCGAACCTGCAGATGGAGCAGGTCGATGCTGAACTCCACGACTGGCCTCTTGCCGTGTTGCCTTCCAAGCAGGCAAGCGACACGAACTACAAGCGCGTTCTGGAGTGGTCACTGACCCCATCGCGGAGCAAAAACGTGCGGATTGGCGTTGCCGGTCACAACCTGTTTGACGTCGCTTTTGCTCATCTGCTGGCAGAGCGCCGAGGCGTGACGAGCGGGATTGACTTTGAAATGCTGATCGGGATGGCTCCCGATCAGGCCGATGCTGTTCGCGAGACGGTGGGGAACCTGATTCTCTACACCCCGGTCGTGCACCCCAAAGAATTTGACGCCGCAGTGGGTTACCTCGTTCGACGACTCGATGAGAACGCAAGTTCTGAGAACTTCATGTCCGCAGTCTTCGACTTGCACGACAATGACGACATCTTCCAGCGCGAAGAGCAGCGCTTCCGCAGTTCTTTGGCCGCACTCACCTCGAAGGCCCCGCCAGTCCACCGCGCACAGAATCGCTCTACTGAGGGCCCACGTGGCATCAAACCCGGTGAGCCCTTCCACAATGAGGCCGACACGGATCCCTCCATCGGGCAGAACAGGGAGTGGGCGGACGATATTCGCGCGCTCGCGAAGTCCAAGCAAGGAAAAGACCTCGGGCTTGAGTCCCTGCGGAAGGGTGGAATTCCGGATTCCCTCGGACCTATCAAGGGCGGTATTGCGGTGGACGACCTCGTGTCCAGCGGGCGCCAGGCAGGAGCCGAGTGGGCCAAGAAGTCCGGTCACGAGCGCGCTGCAATCCTGTTGAAAGCCGCTGACCAGTTGGGACTCAAACGAGCAGAGCTGTTGGCCGTGATGATGCAGGAGGCCGGCAAGACTCTCCAGGAGGGCGACCCCGAGGTCAGTGAGGCCATTGACTTCGCCCGCTACTACGCGCAACTGGCAATCGAGCTAGACACCATCGACGGGGCCAAGTTCCAGCCGTCGCGCTTCACCCTCGTCACACCACCCTGGAATTTTCCGGTTGCGATTCCTGCGGGATCAGTTCTGTCGGCGCTTGCCGCCGGTAGTGCTGTCGCCATTAAGCCAGCACCCCAGGTTCGACGCTGCGGTGCAGTCATGGTGGAGGCCTTGTGGGCTGCCGGAGTCCCGAAGGACGTGCTCCAGCTGGTAGATGTCGAGGAAGGCCAGATCGGGCGCGGCCTGATTTCGCACCCGGGTGTAGACCGACTGATTCTGACCGGTGGTTTTGAAACCGCGCAGCTGTTCCGTTCGTGGCGTGCAGATCTTCCGCTCCTCGCTGAGACCAGCGGAAAAAACGCCCTCATCGTGACTCCGAGTGCGGACTTTGATTTGGCGGTCGCTGACATCGTCAAGAGTGCCTTCGGGCACGCGGGCCAAAAGTGTTCCGCCGCGAGCTTGGTCATTTTGGTGGGGTCAGTGGCGAAATCGGAGAGGTTCCGCCGCCAACTCATGGACGCGGTGACCACGCTTCGCGTGGGATACCCCGAAAATCCTGAGTCGGTGATGGGTCCTGTCATCGAGCAACCTGGGAGCAAGCTCAACTCCGGTCTCACCGAGCTTGGCCCTGGAGAGTCCTGGTTGCTCACTCCCCAACTTCTTGATGATCAGGGTCGCCTGTGGAGTCCGGGTGTTCGCGAGGGTGTGAAGCCGGGAAGCACGTTCCACCAGACCGAGTACTTCGGTCCTATTCTCGGAATCATGAGCGCCAAGTCACTGGACGAGGCACTCTCTTTCCAAAATGGTGTCGACTACGGCTTGACCGCCGGAATTCACTCTCTGGATCCCGACGAGGTCACCTACTGGCTCGACCGTGTGGAAGCAGGAAACTGTTACGTCAACCGGGGGATCACCGGAGCCATTGTTCAGCGTCAACCATTTGGTGGCTGGAAGAAATCCAGCGTGGGTCCGGGCACGAAAGCCGGTGGCCCCAACTACCTCATGGGGCTCGGATCCTGGAGGATCGCTAAGTCCACCGCCAATGCTGATCTCGCACTTGCCGACTCGTTCATCCAAGGCCTCCTGCCCCACGTCGTAGAGGACAGTGCGGAGAAGGAGGGCGTCTTCTTGCGCTCTCTGGTCAACGATGAGCGCGCCTGGTCTGAGGTGTTCGGAATTTCGACTGACGAAACAGGGCTCACGGTGGAGCGGAACGTGTTCCGCTATCGCCCCACCGCGGTCACGGTTCGTGCTGCAGGTTTCGTGCCCCTGGGAGACATCCTTCGGGTGATCCTGGCCGGTGCGCGAGTGGGCGCTCGCGTCAGTGTGTCGCTCACGGATCCACTACCTGATGGCGTGGTCAAGCTCCTGCGCCAGGGAAGCTCGAACTTTGCGGGTCTTGGCGACTATGTGGTCGAGACCGAGCGCGAGTTTGTCTCGCGCGTCTCGGGAAATCCTCCGGAGAGGATTCGTCTGCTGGGTTCTCGATCCGATGCGCTCTCTGTTGCTTTTGATGGCGCTCCAGAGGTGGCCATTTATGGTCACGAAGTGACTGAGTCGGGTCGTGTCGAGATGTTGCCCTTCGTGGTGGAGCAGGCAGTCTCTCTTACGGCTCACCGCTTTGGGGCACTCGATCCCAGGTTCCGCGACCTCGCGATCTAGTCGCGGGGGCGGTGAATCAGGTTCGAGAGCACTATTGAGCTCTTGGTGTGATTGACGTTGGGCGCATTTCGCACCCGCTCCAGGGCATCCTCGAGTGCTGCAATGTCTTTGGCTCTCAGGTGGACAATGGCGTCAGCGTCACCGCTGACTGTTCCCGCATCGATGACCTCGGGGACACCGGACAGGATGCGCCGGAGATCATTCGGGGACACCGTTCCTTGGCAAAACAGTTCGACGTAGGCCTCCACGGCTAGGCCTTCGACTGTCGGATCTACCAGCACGGTGAAACCACGGATGGTGCCCTCGGCGACCATTTTGTCGACCCGGCGCTTTACTGCGGAGGGGGACAATCCCACGATGTCCCCGATGTCGCCATAGTTTGCGCGGGCGTTATGCCGAAGCTCACCGATGATTTTGTGGTCGACTGCGTCCATGGGGGGAGTATATGCAATAAATCCGCTAATTTATCGGCAATAACGCAGGATATCCGCGTTTGGACTCTCAAAATAAGCGTTTCCTGCGTGAGAGACTCAAGTCATGACTGCAACGCTTGAGACCTCGGAAACCCCAGCTCGCGACTCTGCGCAGGCGACCAAGCCCACGGTGCTGATGTGTCGCCCTGAGCACTTCACCGTGAGCTACCGGATCAACCCGTGGATGCACCCCGAGGACCCGACCGACACCTCCCTGGCCCTGAAGCAGTGGACTGTCCTCTATGACACCTACGTGGATTTGGGATTCACCGTTCAGCTGATAGATCCCCTTCCAGGTTTGCCCGACATGGTCTATGCCGCCAACGGCGGATTTGTTCTGGATGGGATTGCCTACGGCGCCCGTTTCCACTACCCCGAGCGCCAACCCGAAGGCCCCGCCTATATGGAGTGGTTCCGATCCCAGGGACTCGATGTTCGTGAGCCCCATAAAACTAACGAAGGTGAGGGTGACTTCCTGTTGGTCGGAGACACCATTCTGGCGGCCTCGGGCTTCCGCAGTGACACCTCGAGCCACCAAGAGATTGCCGACATTTATGGTCGCGAAGTGGTCTCGTTGCAGTTGGTGAACCCCAGCTACTACCACCTCGACACAGCACTGGCCGTCATCGATTCGACGACCATTGCCTATCTGCCCAGCGCCTTTGACGAGGCATCGTTGACGATTCTGCGCAAGCGCTATCCCGATGCCATCATCGCAACGGAGGAGGACGCTGCAATCCTTGGCCTCAATAGCTTTAGTGATGGACACAACGTCGTCATTGCGGAGCGCGCGACGACGTTCGCGAAGGACCTCAGAGACCGCGGGTTTAACCCCATTGGCGTTGAGCTCTCCGAGCTGTTGCTCGGTGGAGGTGGCGTCAAGTGCTGCACTTTAGAGTTGAGGGCATGAGCCGCCAGCTGAGCACGCCCGATGTCTTGGAGCTCGAGAAGGGCTCTCTGACGAGGAACTACAACCCTTTGCCCGTGGTGGCGGGGAAAGCTAAAGGCGCCTGGGTCTGGGACGTTGAG
>JAQBZV010000107.1 GCA_027728145.1 Actinomycetota bacterium
AGGCTATGACCACCGATGGCGGGCCACATCCTTCACGGTTCTCTGACTAGCGCTTCTTCTTTTTCTGTGCGCGTCGTTGCGCACGGTTAGCCGCTGGTGGGGCCGGTCGCGAAGCAGGTGGCGACGCGACCGGTCTTGCCGCGGGAGCTCCCCCCTGCGCCGGGGCTGCCACCCCAAACGCTGAACCGGCAGCGGGCGGCGTTGCGACAACCTGACCCTGCTGGTTCCGCACCTCGACGCTGCCATCGGCAGAGGGTGCGGAGTAGCTGAGGTTCTGCTGAGGCACCACCGATTGCGCCAGTCCCTGTGCGGAGACCTGGGCTGCCATTCCCCCTTCTGGGGCTTGGACCTGGACGTCGAGGTTATAGACAAACCCGGTGGTGTCTTCCTTGATCTGACCCATCATGGTGTTGAACAGCGCATAGCCTTCGCGCTGGTATTCAATCAGGGGGTCTCTTTGCGCCATGGCGCGAAGACCAATTCCGTCCTTGAGGTAGTCCATCTCATAGAGGTGGTCCCGCCAGCGACGGTCAATAACGCTCAGTACGACCCTGCGCTCGAGCTCCCGCATCGCAGCAGCCCCTAGCTGGCCCTCGCGCTTTTCGTAGGCCACAACAGCGTCAGAAGACACCTCGCGAACCAGCTCAGCAGAGTCCATACTCATTCCGAGCTCCGCGACAACCTCGTCAATGGTCAACCCAATCGGATACAAGGTCTTCAGCTCTGTCCAGAGAGCGTCCCAATCCCATTCGCTCGGGTTACCAAGAGAAGTGTGCTCAGAAATAATCGAAGACAGAGTGTCATCGATGAAAGCGCGGACACGATCGGCGATGTCGTCGCCTTCGAGAATGTGGCGCCGGTCACTGTAAATTGCCTGTCTCTGGCGGTTCAGAACATCGTCATATTTGAGAACGTTCTTGCGGATTTCTGCGTTCCGAGCCTCCACCTGACTCTGAGCCGACTGGATGGCTCTACTGACAACGCGGGACTCAATCGCAATGTCTTCCTCATCATCGCTCGTCCTCGCCATGAGGGCTTCCGCAGCGCCCGCGTTGAACATTCTCATGAGGTCATCTTGCAGAGACAGATAGAAGCGACTCTCGCCGGGATCTCCTTGACGACCCGAGCGGCCTCGGAGCTGATTATCGATGCGCCTCGATTCGTGGCGTTCCGTTCCCAGCACATACAGCCCACCGAGTTCGCGAACTGCTGAGGCTTCCTCTTCAACTTGCGCCATCATCGACTGGAAGACGGCATCCCATGCGCCCTCATACTCTTCGGGCTTATCGTTCGCGTCAAAGCCTTTGGCGCCCATCTCTGCCACCGCCATGAACTCAGCGTTGCCACCGAGCATGATGTCGGTACCACGCCCCGCCATGTTGGTGGCGACGGTCACGGAACCCCGGCGACCGGCTTGAGCGATGATGCTGGCTTCTCTCGCGTGATTCTTGGCGTTCAGCACTTCGTGCTTGACGCCTCGCTTGGCGAGCATGCCGGAGAGCTTCTCGCTCTTCTCCACGCTGGTGGTTCCCACCAAAACCGGTTGGCCTTTCTCGTGGCGGGCAACAATGTCCTCAACCACCTGACGGTATTTGGCTTCTTCGTCGCGATAGATGAGGTCTGACTGGTCCATTCTCACCATTGGCTTGTTGGTGGGGATAGGAACCACACCGAGCGAATAAGTGCTCATGAACTCAGAGGCTTCGGTTTCCGCAGTTCCTGTCATACCGGCAAGCTTTGTGTAGAGGCGGAAGTAGTTCTGGAGTGTGATGGTGGCGAGGGTTTGGTTCTCTGCCTTGATTTCGACGCCCTCTTGAGCCTCAATTGCCTGGTGGATACCTTCGTTGTATCTCCGGCCAGAGAGGATTCGACCGGTGTGCTCATCCACGATGAGCACCTCACCGTTCATGACGACATAGTCCTTGTCGCGTTTGAACAACGACCGAGCTTTCAGGGCGTTGTTCAAAAAGGAAATCAGAGGCGTGTTTGCCGACTCATAGAGGTTGTCGATTCCGAGATAGTCCTCGACCTTGTCGATTCCTGGCTCCAACACGCCTACGGTGCGCTTCTTGATGTCGACCTCGTAGTCCTCACCCTCGGTCAAGCGACCGGCAATGCGAGCAAATTCGCCAAACCATCGGTTTGCTTCCCCCGAAGCAGGCCCCGAAATAATGAGCGGCGTTCTGGCTTCGTCGATGAGGATGGAGTCCACCTCATCGACAATGGCGAAGAAGTGCCCGCGTTGAACGAGGTCAGATTTTTGCAACGCCATGTTGTCGCGGAGGTAGTCAAAACCGAACTCGTTGTTCGTGCCGTAGGTGATGTCCGCTTGGTACTGAAGGCGGCGCTCTTCCGGGGTTTGCCCCGACACAATGCAGCCGGTGGTCATACCCAATGCCCGGAAGATACGGCCCATGAGGTCTGACTGGTAGGTGGCGAGGTAGTCATTCACCGTGACAATGTGAACACCCCGGGCAGGAATCGCGTTCAAATACGCAGCCAAGGTGGCCACCAGGGTCTTGCCCTCACCCGTCTTCATTTCTGCGATGTTGCCGAGGTGCAGTGCTCCACCACCCATCAGCTGAACGTCAAAGTGTCGAAGACCCAAGGTGCGCTTGGATGCTTCACGCACAGCCGCAAAAGCCTCGGGAAGCAGATCATCCAGGGATTCCCCCGCTGCGTAGCGGGAGCGGAGCTCCTCGGTTTCCTCTTTCAGTTCATCGTCGCTGAGATGGGTAAAGGCATCCTCGAGTTGGTTGACCGCTTTGGCTTGGAGCTCCAGTTTGCGGAGGATGCGTCCCTCACCCATCCGAAGAAAACGCTCTAGGACGTTAGCCACACACAACCTCGCCTTGCAAGAGAATCGGGGAAAACTCGATGCCCCATGCTACCAACGGGGACTTATCGGCATTTACTCGCCGAGAGAAATAACCCCGTAGTTCCACCCTTTACGTCGATACACGACGCTCGGCATCGAGGTTTCCTTGTCGATGAAGAGATAAAAGTCGTGTCCCACGACCTCCATGTAGTCGACCGCTTCTTCCGCGGTCGCAACGTGGGGCTCAAAGACTTTCCGGCGAATCACGACGGGACTCTCGGACTCTTCGGAAATCTGCTCGTCAGCGTCGTCAGAAATCACCGGGATGCTGCCCGTGGCGACACTTCGCAACACCTCAACGCTCGCGGGAGTGATGTCGATGTCCTCAAAGCCTCGAGCGCTCAGTTCACTCAAACCCTCGGGGCGTTGTCGACCGTGGTGGACCATCTTCTTGTCTTTTGCTCGACGAAGACGCGTAATCAGGTGCTCGAGCGCCTGATCAAAGGCGATGTACTTATCGGGTGATTTCGACTGGGCACGAATAACAGGCCCCTTACCAATGACAGTCAACTCAACAATGTCCTCGGAAGCGCCGCCACGACTCGAGTTTTCTCTCGACACTTTGACTTGAAAGTTCTGCGCTCGCTCCGCG
>JAQBZV010000108.1 GCA_027728145.1 Actinomycetota bacterium
CCTACGCTCCCCAGTTCGCCTCCGCCAAAGACCCGGTCAACATGCTCGGTTATGTGAACGAGAACCGCGCGACGGGCGAGAATGCCGTGCAGTGGCATGAGGTGGAGACCCTGATCGCCGAGGGGTGGCGTTTGGTCGATGTTCGCACGGAGGGTGAATACACCCGAGGCGCGATTCCCGGATCCGAGCTGGTCACTCTCGATGAGCTTCGTGGCCATGTGGAGGACTTCCGCGGTGCAAAGGTCATCGTGTCGTGTCGTGTCGGGCAGCGCGGCCACACCGCCGCCAGCATCTTGGCCCAACACGGCATTGAGGTGGCAAACCTCGATGGTGGATATCTCACCTGGCACATGGGGATGGCTGCGACCACCCAGTCCGAACTTGTTGGCGCACCGTAGGGCACTCACAAAGGAGAAATCATGGCAGAGGCAACACCCACAGATATGAAACCGGTCATCAACCGGCTACGTCGCGCGCAGGGGCAACTCGGTGCGGTGATTTCCATGGTGGAGCAGGGGAAGGATTGTCGCTCCGTCGTCACTCAACTCTCCGCGGTCTCCAGCGCGCTGGACAAAGCAGGGTTTGCCATCATTGCCACTGCGATGAAGGAGTGTGTTGCCACAGATGGCAAGCCGAGCAAAGAGGGCGATTTGAGCGTGGAAGACCTGGAAAAGCTCTTTCTCAGCTTGTCCTAGCCAGTAACCCCACATCGCCTGACTTGTAGGCTTATCCCATGCCTACCCGCGTTGCAGTTGTCGGTGCTACCGGGCGCCTGGGAACCCAGGTCTGCCACGTCATCGAGTCCATGCCCGACATGGAACTCGTCGCCCGTCTCGACTCACACTCGGACCTCCACGACATGTTGGGGGCGGACCTCTGCGTGGACGTAACCCTGCCGGGTGTGTCCAGCCAGGTCGTGGAGTTCGCGATCGCCCAGGGAATTAAGGTCTTGGTGGGAACGAGCGGCTGGTCTGCGGACCGCCTCGCTGCCTTAGAGAAAACTCTCGCTGCAACCCCCGAGGCGAGCGTCTACATCGTCCCCAATTTCTCTCTCGGTGCAACCCTCCAGATGATGATCTCGAAGACAGTGGCGGAGCACTGGGAGTCCATTGAGATCGTGGAAACCCATCACGCAGGCAAAGCCGATTCCCCTTCGGGTACTGCTGTTCGCACGGCCGAAGAAATTGCCGCGGTCCGGCGTGATCGCGGCGGGGTCATTGCCCCGCACTCCAACCAGAGCGCTCGGGGCGAGCAGGTGCAGGGAATACCTGTTCACTCGTTGCGACTGACGGGTGTGCTCGCGAAGCAGGACGTGGTCTTTGGCGGGGTGGGGGAGACCCTCACCATCACCCATGACACTCATTCTCGTGACGCCTACCAGGCAGGAATTATCATGGCGTTGCGCTTTATGGACTCTCACACCGGTCTCGCTGTGGGACTCGAGCACGCTTTGCGTCCCGCCGCCTCATGAATCGCCCGATGATTGCTGCGCTCTTTATGGCGCTGCTGCTCGTGATTTATTTGGCCTTCACCGTCAACTATGCGTGGATTCTGATTCGCGACGCCTCACCCTTGGCTAACGCCATGGGGTATGCCTTAGCGGTATTGCCAGTGCTCGGGGCGTGGGGTTTGGCCGCTGAGTTAGTGTTTGCTAGGCGCTCAGCCAAGCTCACAACCGAACTGGAGAAAAGGGGTCTCCTGCCCGGGGAGGAGCTTCCCTCTCTCACCAGTGGTCGGCCCAATCGGGAAGCCGCGGAGGCTGCGTTTCCCCAGTTCAAGAAAGACGCCGAAGATAACCCCGAATCCTGGGAGTCCTGGCTCCGCCTGGGACTCGCCTACGACGCCTGTGGGGATCGCCGACGCGCGCGTTGGGCTGTGCGAAAAGCTATTGCTCTGAAGAGGAGTCGCTAGTCATCTTGGAGCAGCCTCGAAACTGCTGCCTCTAGAGTTTGGTCCTCAAACTTGAAGCCTGAGGCCAACAGTCGCTCTGGGATCACCCGTTGCGAGGTCAAGAGAATTTCCTTTCCCGCCTCTCCCATAAGCGCAACTATGGCGAAGCGGGGAAATCCCAGCCAATGGGGTCTCTTCATCCCTCGCGCCAGCGCCTTGGTTTGGTCAAGAGCAGAAGCGGGTGTCGGACTCACGAGGTTGAAAACACCAAAAGCAGTCTCATGGTTGGCCAAATACGCCAATGCTCGGACCTCGTCGTGAAGAGAGATCCACGGCCACCATTGAGAACCATCTCCGATAGGTCCTCCGAGGCCCAGCGCGGTTTGAAGTTTCAGGAGCGTGGTGGACAGTGCTCCTTTCCCCATTACTGCTGCGCTTCGGGGGTAACAGATTCGGGTTACATCGCTCTCTGCTTCTGATGCCGCGGCCTCAGCTTGAGCTTGCACTTCCGCGAGAAAACCTTCACCGCGTGAGCTTCGTTCGGTGAGCTCCTCACTCGCTCGATCCCCGTAGAAACCGACCGCGCTGGCTTGAATCAGGAGGCTCGGCGGTGTCTTGGCACCCGAGATGGCTGTGGCCAGAGTTCTTGCAGCACCGAGGCGAGACGTCAGTATGTCTCTTTTTTGTCCAGCCGCCCAAGGTGTTCTCCCCAGAAAGAGCCATCGAGAAATCGACGCAGCTGCGAGGTTGATCACCACATCGGTGTGATCCAAGATTCCCGCTTCGATTTCTCCTGTGGCGGGATTCCCCGAGTGCTCGCTCGCATCGCGGGGTGTGCGTCGCACGAGAGTGTGGACCGCGTGGCCCTGCTGCCTCAGCAGCGCTTGCAGGGGTGTTCCGATCATGCCGCTGGCGCCCGAGATGAGGACGCGAAGACGCCGTGCGTCTTCTTGATAACCCTTCAGCATTAGCGCAGTGTCGCCTCAAGGGTGATGGGAACCCCCGCGAGTGCTTGGGAGATAGGACAGTTCGCCTTGGCGTCCTCGGCAAATGTCTGGAAGGTCTGGTCGTCCATGCCGGGAATGCTGGCAGACACCAGAAGGTGAGAACCGGTGACGCCTTCGCCGGGGATAAAAGTCACGGCGGCGGTGACATCCAATGACTCTGGGGGAGACCCCGCACCGCTCAGAGCGTGGGAGAGCGCCATGGAATAGCAGGCTGAGTGCGCGGCACCCAGAAGCTCTTCGGGGTTGGTGACCCCGGTTTGACCTTCGCTGCGTGCTGCCCAGGTGACGTCAAATGTTGCCGCACCGGAGGAGACCAGGGCTGTGGAGCCGGAGCCTTCGACGAGTGAGCCTGACCACTGGGTTCGTGCTTCGCTGGTGACTGCCATTTTGGATTCCTTCCAAACGGTGGATGTGTCCTAATCGAACCACTATCTGAGTCTTTTCGCGACACCTGTCAGGGCTTTCCCACCGAATACTAG
>JAQBZV010000109.1 GCA_027728145.1 Actinomycetota bacterium
CTGGAGGCGGCGGACGCAGCCTTCGCGGTCGTCACACCGGGTGCTATTTTTCGCGAGATTCACCAGGCCGCCATGGCGGTCATTGCGGCAAAAGTCTCCGAATGGGGTTTCCTTCCGGTGGAACTCGAGGAAGCCCTCGCTCCCGAGGGACAACACCACCGCCGCTACATGATCCATGGAACGAGCCACCACTTGGGGCTCGATGTGCACGACTGCGCCCACGCGCGCCGCGAGATGTATCTCGACGGTGTGCTGGAGCCTGGCATGGTGTTCACCATCGAGCCGGGCCTCTATTTCCAACCTGATGACGAGACCGTTCCCGAGTCGTGGCGGGGAATTGGAGTCCGGATTGAGGACAACATTTTGGTCACCGACACCGGGGGGCAAAACCTCTCCGCGGGAATCCCTCGCACCGCCACCGAGGTCGAAGCCTGGCTTCGCTCGTAGCCCTCGGTACACTAGGTGTCACCAGCGGGAGTGGTGAAATTGGCAGACACGCAGGATTTAGGATCCTGTGCCTTCGGGCGTAAGGGTTCAAGTCCCTTCTTCCGCACACAGAGTGTCAGAGCATAAACAGCACGAGTGATGCTGCCATCACGCCCATTCCGGCGATCATGCCGTAAATGGCGAGATGGGCACTGCCGTATTGCCGGGCTGCCGGCAGGAGACTGTCAATCGAGATGTACACC
The DNA here is from genome assembly GCA_027728145.1 of Actinomycetota bacterium. Taxonomy (GTDB): domain Bacteria; phylum Actinomycetota; class Actinomycetes; order Actinomycetales; family Microbacteriaceae; genus Pontimonas. The sequence goes on from JAQBZV010000109.1 coordinate 690, forward strand.
ATGATTCCTGCCACCACGGCAAACACAATCCCCAAGACCTGGTCGGTGATGAAGGGCTGCAAAATGGCGTAGCCAATGATGGCTCCAAGGAGCTCCGCGAGGCCGGAGAGAGCGCCAAACCCGAAAGCCAGCTTCCGGTTGCGGGTCGCATAGTAAATCGGAACAACGACGGCAATTCCCTCGGGGATGTTGTGGATGGCGATGGCCACGGCAACGGACACCCCCACCTGAGGATCATCGAGGGTGAGGAAGAACGTCACCATCCCCTCGGGAAAGTTGTGGAGGGTGACCGCCAGAGCCACTCCCAACCCCGCCCGAAAGAGAAGCTTGTCGGCCACCAACACGGGAGGCTCCTCGCCCGGAAGCTTGGTCGAGGGATTGTTCAGTTTGGGGTGCTCAAGTTCAGGGATGAGCCGATACATGAGAGCCATTCCTGCCAGGCCTGCAAGAAACGCTCCCGCAGTAGTGAGGGCCCCAGCAAATTCCCCGGAGTCCTGGCTGATGTAGTCCTGAGCTTTGGCGAGGATTTCCACAAAGGAGACATAAATCATCACACCGGCGGAAAACCCGAGGGCAACCGCCAAAAATTGGCGATTGGTGTGTTTGGCAAAAAGACCTATCGCCGCCCCCACGGCAGTGGCCAAGCCAGCACCGAGGGTGACGAGAAAGGCAAACAACACAGCAGTCTCCATGGTGCTCTGACAGTATCAGCGCAGTTGTCCAGGTTGCTGGTTCCACCCCGACACTGCGCGGGAGAATTCAAAAACTCCCCGATCACACCCCACCTCGGGCACACTGCCCCCATGATCCATGGATTTCTCGCACTCGCGCTGCTCCTTCTTCTCCCTCCGATGCCTAGTGCAGTGTGGACGTGGCCCACCGACGGTGAGCACCGAATACTCCGAGATTTTCGAGCCCCCAGCACACCGTGGGGGCCAGGCCACCGGGGCCTCGACCTGGCAGCATCGGGGGAAGACATCATCGCGCCGACCGGCGGTGTCATCAGCTTCAGCGGAGATGTCGCCGGGCGAGGGGTTCTGACACTGCGAACACCGGAGGGACTCCTGATCAGCATGGAGCCGGTGGAGGCACTCGTTTCTGCGGGTGATCAGGTGTCACGAGGTGATCTGATTGCCACCCTCCACCCCGGCCACTGTGCTCAGTTGTGTGTGCACCTCGGCCTTCGAGAGGGAGGCGACTATCGCTCGGCCAGGCGCGAGCTCGGGGTTCTTCAGCGCAGCGTCTTGCTTCCCCTGGGCGACTACGCCCGCGGGTGAGACTGTTGATAGGCCTGAGTGAGGCGTTCGTTGGAGACGTGGGTGTATATCTGCGTTGTTCCGAGCGACGCGTGACCCAGAAGTTCCTGCACACTTCGCAAATCAGCCCCACCATCGAGCAGGTGGGTCGCAGCGGTGTGCCGAAGAGTGTGGGGACCCAGGGGTCCCACACCGGGAATGTCGGAGAGCAGTGCTGCGACCACCTGGTAGACGCTTCTGGTGCCCATCGGCTGGCCCCTGGTGGAGAGAAAAACCCTCGGTGAGGACCCCTCACCCAGAAGGGTTGCCCGGGCGTTGTCGAGGTAACTCTTGAGTGCCAACACCGCCGGTGTACCAAGGGGCACAACACGCTCCTTGTCTCCCTTGCCCACCACCCGAAGGGTTCCAGAACTCAAATCCACCCCCGCCAGAGTCAGGCTGACCAGCTCTCCCACGCGAATCGCGCTGGCATAGAGGACCTCAATAATGGCGAGGTCTCGGAGCGCAATCGGATCCCCCGTCGCCGCGTGATTCTGCAGCGACTGAAAGATGTCCTCCATGTGGTGTCGGGTGAGGACCCGCGGCAACGACCGGGTGGCCCCCGGTGCTCGAAGCCGAACCCCCACATCACCCTCGGTGTGACCCTCTCTGGCCAGCCACGCGGTGAAGCCTTTGAGTGCGGAGACTTTCCGGCGCAGTGAGGACCCCGCCATGGCAGCCTCCGCGAGCGACCACACCCAGGAGCGGGCGAGTTCCGCATCCATTTCGGAGATGTCCTCGACCCGCTCGGTCTGGGCAAACCGGACAAACTGGAGAATGTCTTTGCCATAGGCGGTGAGCGAGTTGTCCGAGAGCGTGCGAGCACGCTCGAGATGATCGAGATAGGCGTGGGCAACCTGGAGCAGGCTCATAACTCAGAATCCCGATTGGGTGCGATCGACGCCTTGGTTGAAATCGGACTCCTTGTTGCTGAACATCTCCTTGCGCTCCGCCGGAGACATGGCCTCAATGACAGCGCGATAACTGGAGTCAAAAGAGTTGAGCTCGGGGACATCGTCCATCGGGACGAGGGAGAACACCACCTGGTCGGGGTAAACGTGAACCAGGGAGGATGACAGAGAGTTTGCTTTGGCCGACAAAATCTTGGACGAGTCGGCGACCAGGTCAATGTTGTAACACGAGGCCGCAGAGACCGACACCGGAACACCCGCGAAGGTGGAGAAGGTCGAATAGTGCAGGTGTCCACCCAGCACCCCCCGGACGTCGGTGCCCCGTATAACGTCGGCAAAGGCAGGCTGATTCTCCAATTCGATGAGGCCCATCAAGTCGATGGGGGTCGGAATCGGGGGGTGGTGCAAAGCGAGTAGCGTCCCGTGGGGAGCCGGAGTGGCGAGCTCGGCTTGCAGCCAGCTCAGTTGAGCCGTAGTG
>JAQBZV010000110.1 GCA_027728145.1 Actinomycetota bacterium
CCCCCGACGGCTAGGCCTCAATGACGACCGGAACAATCATCGGGCGTCGACGGTGCTGGGTGTTGACCCAGCGCCCAATGGTGCGCCTCACAACCTGCTGGAACGACTGGGTGTCCCTCGTTCCATTAGCGGAGGCTTCCTCCAGTGCTTTCACGATGGCGGGGCGCACATCGTCGAAGACGGAGTCATCTGGAGCAAAACCACGCGCGTGAATCTCTGGGCCGACGATGATTTTTCCGGTCTGCGGGTCCATCGCGATGAAGATGGAGATAAAGCCTTCCTCGGCAAGAATTCGCCGATCTTTGAGGTCTGCCTCCGTGATCTCCCCCACGGTTGAGCCATCGACATAGACAAAACCAATATCGAGTTGGCCCACCTGCGATGCAATACCCGCGGTGAGATCCACCACGGTGCCGTTTTCTCCGACGAGGGTGCTTTCTCTCGGAACACCCGAGGAAATGGCCACCTCCGCGTTAGCGCGAAGGTGCCGTGCTTCACCGTGGACGGGCATAACCTGCCGAGGTTTCACGATGTTGTAGCAGTAGAGGAGCTCTCCGGCAGCAGCATGACCCGACACGTGGACTTTCGCATTGCCCTTGTGGACGACGTTTGCTCCCAAATCAATCAGGCCGTTAATGACCCGGTAGACCGCATTCTCGTTACCGGGAATCAGGCTCGAGGCGAGGATAACGGTGTCGCCCGGTCCGACCTCGATGGTGGGGTGTTCGCGATTGGCCATCCGTGAGAGACCCGCCATCGGTTCACCCTGAGAGCCTGTGGTCATATAGAGCACGCGCTCATCGGGAAGCTCGACGGCTTTCTTTGCATCCACCAGAAGCCCCTCGGGCACAGTCAAATAGCCGAGCTCCTGGGCGATACCCATGTTCCGCACCATGGAGCGGCCCACCAGAGCGACGAGACGATTGTTTTCCGCAGCGGCGTCAATGACCTGCTGAACTCGGTGAACGTGGGAGGCAAAGCTTGCGACAATGACGCGCCGGGGTGCGCGGTGCACAATCTGATCCAACACCGGACCAATGTCCGCTTCGCGCGGGGTGAAGCCTGGAACATCCGCGTTCGTGGAGTCCACCAAGAACAGGTCAACTCCCTCCTCGCCGAGTCTCGCAAAGGAGCGAAGATCGGTGAGTCGTCCATCGAGGGGCAACTGGTCCATCTTGAAGTCACCGGTGTGAAGAACAGAACCAGCGGTCGTGCGAATCATGACAGCCAAGGCGTCAGGAATCGAGTGGTTCACGGCCACGAATTCGAGGTCAAAGGGCCCCAGCTTCTCGCGGCCACCCGCCTCCACCGCCATGGTGAGGGGAGCAATCCTGTGCTCCTTGAGCTTTGCCTCAATCAGAGCAAGGGTGAGAGTTGTCCCAATTAGGGGGATGTCTTGGCGAAGCCTCAGCAGGTAGGGAACCGCCCCGATGTGGTCCTCGTGACCGTGGGTCAACATGATGGCCACCACGTCATCGAGGCGATTTTTGATTGGCTCAAAATCCGGCAGGATCAGGTCAACGCCGGGCTGAGTTTCCTCGGGAAAAAGAACACCGCAGTCCACGATGAGCAACTTGCCATCGATGTCGAAGACGGTCATGTTGCGGCCGATTTCCCCAATCCCGCCGAGCGGGATGATGCGGAGAGTGCCGGGGAGTAATGCTGGTGGGTCCACCAAGGGTTGGGGCATGAGGTCCTTCGTTAGCGGGTAGTGCCTGCCACCTTCGGCAGGGCACCCCCAGCGGCCGCGTTGCGGTCGGGGCGGAAATTGGAAAAGTCGGCACCGACAACATCCCGCACAAGCGCGATGTCATTCTCGATCAGTGCTGCCTCAGATTCTTCGGGACCCACGAGCGGTAAGCGGACCCGAGGTGAGGACACCCGGCCCAGCCCATGGAGAATGTACTTTGCTGCCACCGTGCCGGGAACGTGAGTCATGGTTGCCCGCACTAACGGCTCCAGAAGCTTGTGCTGAGTGGTCGCGGCTGCCAGGTCACTGCGGTTCACCGCGTCCACCATCATCCGATAGGGCTCAGGGGCAATGTTCGCGGTCACACCGATCAGACCGGTGCCGCCGATCGCCAAGGTGGGCAGGGCGTTCGCGTCATCGCCGGCAAAGTAGAGCAAATCCGTCTGGTTGAGCACACGAGACACCTCAGCCAAGTCACCCTTAGCGTCCTTGACTGCTCGGATGTTGGGGTGCTTGGCCGCGCGAAGAATGGTGTCGTAGGTGATTTCGATACCGGATCGGCCCGGAATGTCATAGAGAATCACGGGTAAGTCCGTGGCATCGGCAATCAGACGAAAGTGTGTGAGAACGCCAGCCTGGGTGGGCTTGTTGTAATACGGGGTGACGATCATGACACCGTCTGCACCGGCTTTTTCGCTGGCTTTATAGAGCTCGATGGCGTGCGCAGTTTCGTTTGATCCACCGCCGGTGATGATGCTGGCGCGGCCACCCGCCACCGACTTACCCGTTTTCACCAGCTGAATTTTCTCGGCGTCGGTAAGAGTGCTGGTCTCTCCCGTGGTTCCGGTCACCACAAGCCCGTCGGCCCCGTGACTAATCAGGCTTTCCATCAAGGATTCAACGCCTGGCCAGTCCACCTCGCCATCAACAGTCATCGGGGTGACCATGGCGACCAGGACCTGGCCGAACGGATTCTCAGTTACCACGCCCCAAGGCTAGCGTTAGCAGGCCCCAGGCGCACACCCCTACGGCGCTACGCGACCGTTCTGATCAAAGGTCTCCGCAGTCATCGGCATGAGTGGCGCCCACAGATCTTCCATCTTCTCCGCCACCATTTCGATTTCGCGCTGGGGGAATGAGGGGAAGTGCGTTCCCTCCCGTTTGGTGCGGAGGCTGAGGAAATTCATCAAGCTTCGAGAGTTCATAGTGACGTACATGCTGGAGTAGAGGGTGACCGGAAGCACGGCTCGGGCGACCTCCCGAGCAACTCCCGCTTCGAGCATCCGCTGGTAGCTCTCATAAGCCTGCGTGCAAACGGCAACGACCTCGTCGTGGACCAGAGCTGTTTGCTCTGGCGTTCCATCCTCAAACTCATACGCGCCGGGCTTGCCCACCTGGACGAGCTTTCGTTCAGGGCCGGGGACATAAAAGACGGGTCGAAGCTCGCGGTAACGACCGCTTTCCTCGTTATAGGAGGCAATCCGATGGCGCATGAACTCACGGAAGACAAAAATCGGGGCTTGGACATAGAAGGTCAACGAGTTGTGCTCAAACGGCGAACCGTGACGGTCGCGCATCAAGTAGTTGATCAATCCGCGGTCCCGCTC
>JAQBZV010000111.1 GCA_027728145.1 Actinomycetota bacterium
ACTTGCTCATTCAGGACCTTGACCTGCCAGCCTCCGTGCAGGATGCCCCACTCCCTCAGAACACCGTGTTGTGCGAGGCGGACCTGCGGGAACCGGGAGAGCACCCTCTTTCGCCTCGCCCAGAGCCTGATGAGGACGACCATGCCATCCTGTGGCAGGCACTGGTCACAGGAACGAGGGACTACGCGGAGAAGAATGGTTTCCCCTCGGTGATGCTGGGTCTCTCGGGGGGTATTGACTCCGCCGTCTGCGCCACATTGGCCGTCGATGCTCTCGGACCAGCGCGGGTGTTTGGGGTGAGTTTGCCAAGCGCCCACTCCAGTGATCATTCTCTGGATGATGCTCGCCTTCTCGCGGAAGCACAGGGCATCCCCTATCGAGTGGAGCCCATTGGTGAGGTCGTCAGCGTGCTCGACTCGCAGCTGGATCTGACTGGCCTCGCTGCAGAGAACGTTCAGTCACGGGCCAGGGCCATCATTCTGATGGCGCTGTCCAACAAAGAGGGGCACCTGATCCTGACCACCGGGAACAAATCGGAGCTAGCGGTGGGGTATTCGACCATCTATGGGGACTCCGTGGGAGGCTATGCGCCGCTCAAGGATGTGCCAAAAACCTTGGTGTGGGAACTCGCGCGCTGGAGAAACCAGAGAGCTGTGGAATCCGGGGAGACTCCCCCGATTCCTACCGGCTCTATCGAGAAGCCACCGAGTGCTGAGCTTCGACCCGGTCAAACCGATCAGGACAGCCTCCCGGACTACGCCGTCCTGGACCAGGTTCTGGAGCTTTTGATAGTGCAGGGCTTTGACACCCCCCAGATAGTGGCGGAAGGGTTTGAGAGGGAGCTCGTGGAGGACATCGTGGGTTTGGTATCCCGTGCCGAATGGAAGCGACGCCAGGGTGCGATAGGTCCTCGAATCTCGAGCGTGGCGTTCGGGCGCGATCGCCGGCTTCCGATCACCAGCAGACCCACCCCTTTCCCTCCCGCGCGATAGGCTCACACGCATGACTGACGCCCCCAAAAAGGTTCGAGTTCGCCATTTTGCCCAGGCAAAAGCTGAGGGAATCCGAATTACCGGACTTACCAGCTATGACTTTCTGACCGCGGGGATCTTTGATTCCGCAGGCGTCGATTTTCTGTTGGTGGGTGACTCGGCGGCGAACGTCGTCTTCGGTTATGACACCACCGTTCCGGTGACCACTGAGGAGCTCATTCCGCTGTGTAAAGGGGTGGTGCGGGCAGCGAAGCGTGCCCTGGTGGTCGCTGACCTTCCTTTTGGCTCCTACGAGGCCAACCCGGATGACGCGCTCCACACCGCGGTGCGTTTCATGAAAGAAGCCGGCGTTCACGCCGTCAAGTTGGAGGGTGGAGAGCGTTCTGCCGCCAGCATCGAGCGCATTGTGGGGGCCGGTGTCCCCGTCATGGGACACATCGGGTTTACCCCACAATCTGAGCACGGCCTCGGTGGGCACGTGGTTCAGGGCAAAGGCTCGGGTCGCGAGCAACTGATGCGGGACGCTGTGGCGGTGGAGAATGCAGGAGCCTTCGCCGTTGTCATCGAAATGGTGCCCGAGGACGTGGCCCGTGAGGTATCCCAGGCTCTCAGCATTCCCACGATAGGTATCGGAGCTGGCCCTCACACCGACGGACAGATTCTGGTCTGGACCGACTTGGCGGGGCTGTCAACCTCTCGTGTTCCCACATTTGTGAAGCAATACGCAAACCTGGAAAAAGACCTGCATTCTGCGGTATCGACATGGATCGCAGAAATCGACTCCGGAGAATTCCCCGGTCCCGAACACAGTTTCCGCGACGACTAAGACCCTTGGTCTTCCTCGTCCCACGCTCGTGAGCGCTCCCGCGCAATCTCGGGTGCGCGGAGTGCTTCCTCTCGGGAGGCAAAAGGGCCATCTCGGTGAAGGCCCAACGACTGCATCCCCTGCTCGACTTCGCCTGTTTTGTGGTTGAACCACCACTGATCCTGGTCTGCCATCGCGCTCCCCCTGTTTAGACTAGAGACGTGCCTCGAGACTCTGCTGGACATCTGACTCCAGGGACTCTGGGACCTACACGCCTTGTTCCCCCTCCTATCGTCGCACCGGAATACGTCGGGAGACAATCCCCCCGGGATCACGAGGGCGACGACGTCTACAGTGCTGACGAGATCGAGCTCATCCGGGCAGCCGGAAGAATCGCCGCGGGAGCCATCGAGGCAGCGGGAGCAGCCGTGAAACCGGGGGTCACCACCGACGAGCTAGACGCCATCGCGCACGACTTTGTGGTGTCCCACGGGGCGTACCCGTCAACGCTCGGGTACCGGGGGTACCCAAAATCCTGCTGCACCTCGCTCAACGAGGTCATCTGTCACGGAATCCCCGATGACACGGTCCTCCAAGAGGGTGACCTCGTCAATATCGACATCACCGCCTACAAAGACGGCATGCACGGTGATCTCAACAAGACGTTCCTCGCCGGGGAGGCCTCCGAAGAGGCCAGAGCGCTCGTGGAGCGGACCGAGGAGGCTCTGCGCCGAGGCATCAAGGCGGTGGCGCCGGGGAGACAGATCAATGTCATTGGGAAAGCTATCGAAGCCTATGCGGGCCGCTTTGGGTACGGAGTGGTGAGGGACTTCACCGGACACGGAGTGGGCTCCTCTTTCCACTCGGGCCTCGTCATCCCCCACTACGACGCAGCGCCCCTTTTTGACCAACTCATGGTTCCGGGAATGGTGTTCACGATTGAACCCATGCTGACCCTTGGGGAGATCCACTGGGACATGTGGGAGGACGGCTGGACGGTGACAACGAAAGACAAGTCACTGTCGGCCCAATTTGAGCACACCCTGGTTGTCACAGAGACTGGAGCAGAAATTTTGACGCTACCGTGACCACCGCGATTGGCATCGACATCGGTGGCACCGGCATCAAAGGCGCCCGGGTCGACCTAAGCTCGGGCGAGTTTGTCTCCGAAAGAGTGAAATACGAAACACCCGAGCACGGTCACCCCGGTGACGTCCTCCATGTGGTGGAGCAGATTCTCTCTGACGTGGAGGGTACCCCCGACGACCACACCGGTATCTGTTTTCCCGCGATTGTGACCCACGGCATCACTCGCTCGGCGGCCAACGTGTCCGCAGACTGGATTGATTTACCGGCGGCCGCAATGTTTGCGGACTCGCTACAGAGGGATATCCATTTTGTGAACGACGCTGACGCCGCCGGTGTCGCTGAAGCGCAATTTGGAGCTGCTCGCGGCGTGTCTGGGCTTGTCATTGTCATCACTCTC
>JAQBZV010000112.1 GCA_027728145.1 Actinomycetota bacterium
AGAAGACGAGCCCATAGACCAGGGCCGGGAACGGAAGCTCGTTAACAACTTCACCGGCGGCAATGATGGTGTCGGTCATGAGGTCTGTAGTTCTCCTTACCTGAAGCGGGGTGACCTCTAATCTACCGGAGGAAGATGCGAGGTGCCTTTCACCTAGTGGCGAATTTGGCCTTGACCGCGAACAATCCACTTGGTGCTGGTCAGCTCGGGCAGACCCATGGGACCCCTGGCGTGAAGTTTTTGGGTCGAAATTCCCACCTCCGCACCAAAACCAAACTCACCGCCGTCGGTGAAGCGGGTCGAAGCATTGACCATGACAGCCGCGGAATCCACCTCGGTGAGGAACCGTTCGGCATTGGCCATATCTGAGGTGAGGATGGATTCGGTGTGTTGGGTGGAATAGGTGCGAATGTGTTCCAAGGCCTCATCGAGGGTGGCGACTGCTTTGAGGGAGAGATCGAGGGATAGGTATTCGGTTGCCCAATCGTCCTCAGTGGCGGGCACCGCGGTGGGCACTAATTCCCGAATGGCCTCATCGGCGTGCAGGGTGACTCCCGACGCCACCAAGCGCTCGGCAATTGCCGGCACAAGGCCGAGAGCATCCTGATGAACCAACACCGTCTCGACCGAATTACACACGCTCGGTCGCTGGACTTTGGCGTTGTGAATAATCTCCACCGCCTGCTCAGCAGATGCGGTAGCGTCCACAAAAATGTGGACGATTCCTGACCCTGTTTCGATCACAGGAACAGAGGATTCGGTGACCACGGTCTCGATCAGCGAAGCAGAGCCTCGGGGAATCAACACATCGATGAAGCCGCGCCCTTTCATGAGAGCCTGCGCGCCCTCTCTGCCCCAATCGTCCACGGTGGTGACCGCGTCCGCAGGCAAGCCCACCGAGGTCAGAGCATCGCGCATCAGTGACACGAGCACTTTGTTGCTCTCCAGTGCCGCACCGCCTCCTCGCAGCACCACGGCATTCCCGCTCTTGAGAGCGAGCGCTGTGACGTCGACCGTGACATTGGGCCGTGCCTCATAAATCGCACCGATTACACCAAAAGGCACCCGCACCTGCGTCACGTGCAGACCGTTCTGAAGAGTCATCTCTCGGATGACGTCCCCCACGGGGTCTGGCAACGATCGGATGACCCCCACAGAGTCCGCAAGACCCTGGACTCGCTCCTGCGTGAGGCGGAGGCGATCCTGGAGACTCTCCTCCATGCCTTCGGCAGCACCGCGCTGGAGGTCCTGGGCGTTGCTCGTGATGATCTGATCAGCGTGGGCACTCACGCTCTCCTGAATAGCCTCCAGAGCTCTGTCCCGCAGAGCCGAAGACGCCGTGGTCAAGGCTCTGGCTGCCGCCCGGGAGGCATGAAATCGCTCTACGAGCTCAGGAGCAATCGTGAATGCGGAGCCGGCCATGACAGTTAGTGTAAGTCGGCTGGCTCAAACCAGGTACCACCGGTCTGGCCCGCCACCAGAGCTCCGAGCGATTCGGTGGCACTGAGGAGGGTGGGAATTCCCGCAGCAGTGGCGACTTTGGCCGCACTGACCTTTGTCACAGCTCCCCCGGTGCCCACGCTGTTCACGAGGGCTTCGCCGAGCTCAACACCCTCCAGCGGATCTCCGAAGGGAACCGTATCGATCTTGACCGCTCGGGGGTCCATCGGCGGGTGCGTGTAGAGCGCATCCACATCGCTCAGGAGGACAAGGAGATCCGCGCTCACCAATTCGCTCACCAACGCAGCCAGGCGGTCATTGTCCCCAAACCGGATTTCCTGGGTGGCCACCGTGTCGTTTTCATTGACAATGGGGATTATTCCCAAGCCCAAGAGCCTTTCGATGGTGCGCAACGCGTTGGTGCGGTGGGTTCCGTTCTCCATGTCCCCCACGGTCAATAACACTTGGCCGGCGATGATGGAGAACTTCTCAAAGAGTGCCTGATACCTGCCCATCAGGAGGTTTTGCCCCACAGCCGCGGCGGCTTGCTGGGTGGCCAGGTCTTGTGGTCGATCGCTGAGCTTCAAAAAAGGCGCGCCCACGGCAATCGCACCCGAGGACACCAAGATGACCTCAGAGCCGGCCTGCTGCCATGCGGCCAGAGCATCCACGAGTCCCGACATTTGGTGTTCTCGGTTGCCGCTGATCGAGGATGACCCCACCTTCACGACAACCCGAGGGGCGGTGTGGGCTGTGTCTCTAGTCATCATCAGGGAAAAAACCTGCCTTCTTTTCTTCCTCCAACTCTGCCCGAGCGCGAGCCTTAGCGTCCATTCGTTCGTGGTAGCCAAGCTTTCGTTGAGCTCGGGTGGCTCGAGTGTTTTCCTCCAGTCGTGGATCTGTTCCTCGGGGAGCGGCCATCAGCTCTGCAGCGCTGGAAAGGGTGGGCTCCCAATCAAAGACCTGGCCTTTGCCGGGTCCAATCATCACCGCGGCCCCGGGCGTTGCGCCCGCTTTAAACAATTCCTCATCAATCCCAATTTTCATCAAACGATCGGCCAAGAATCCCACGGCCTCATCGTTGGCAAAATCGGTTTGCTCCACCCACCGCTGGGGCTTCTCCCCGAGTATGCGATACAGGGGCCCCTCAGTTCCGCCCTCCACCACCACGGTGAACGGCGCCTCGTTGACGGCTTTGGGTCGCACCACGATGCGAGGCGGATGTGCTGCCGCCTCCACCATCTTCTGGCGGTGATCGGTGACAAGCCCACCGAGTGCATAGAGAAAGTCCTCGAGGCCCACTTTGGAGACTGTGCTGAGCGGAAACACCTCGTAACCTCGCTCCTCTAGGTCACCCTTCACCAGATCGGCGAGGCCGCGACCCTCGGGCACATCAACTTTGTTGAGCACCACGAGCTGGGGCCGATCGGTAAGGGGCACCTGATCCACGCCGAGTGGATAGCTCTCCAGTTCCTGGAGAATCAGGTCAAGATCAGTCAGGGGGTCACGGCCTGGCTCCAGGGTCGCGCAATCGAGAACGTGCACCAGCACGCTGCACCGCTCCACGTGACGGAGAAATTCAAGCCCCAAACCCTTGCCTTCACTTGCGCCAGGGATAAGCCCTGGAACGTCCGCCATGGTGAAGCGCACACCGCCGGCATCCACAACACCGAGGTTGGGGTGCAGGGTGGTGAAGGGGTAGTCGGCAATCTTCGGGGTTGCTTTGGAAACCGCAGCAATCAAGCTTGACTTCCCGGCACTGGGGAAACCCACCAGCGCCACGTCGGCCACCACCTTGAGCTCCAGGTGGATATCCCCCTCAAACCCGTGGGTGCCGAGT
>JAQBZV010000113.1 GCA_027728145.1 Actinomycetota bacterium
ACCCACGACCCAAAACGAGTTCCCTCCGTGGTCCAGTGGGCCAGAGATGCGGGCATCCAGGTCTCGGTAGACCTCATTTATGGAACACCGGGGGAGACCGTGGAGAGCTGGCGAGCCACGCTGCAGAGCGCTCTTGAGCTCGAGCCCGACCACATTTCTGCCTACGCGCTAATTGTCGAGAAGGGCACCGCACTGGCGGGTCGGATTTCTCGCGGGCAATTACCGATGCCAGATGATGATCTCCAGGCGGAGATGTATACAGCGGCCGATGAACTTCTTGAGGAGGCCGGGTATGCCTGGTATGAGATCAGCAACTGGGCTAGAACCCCTGACCACCAATCTCGCCACAACATGTCGTATTGGACTTCGGAGGACTGGTGGGGAATTGGCCCGGGTGCCCACTCCCACGTCGGAGGGGTTCGTTGGTGGAACGTCAAACACCCGTCTGCCTATGCAGCACGAATAGGAGAGGGTGTCTCACCCGCGCAGGCAAGAGAAGTTCTGAGTGATGCCACAGCCCAGATGGAGCGGGTGCTTCTCGGCATTCGATTGCGACACGGGGTGGTGGTCACCGACATTGCTCCCGGGCACCAGGCCCAGCTTGCGGAATGGGTGTCCCGCGGTGTTCTGGAGGGGCGAGAGTTATTAGCGGGTCGCGTTGTCCCCACACTGCAGGGTCGCTTAGTGGCGGACTTTCTGGCGCGTGAGCTGACCTGAAGCGCTCCATCAGCCATCCTCGCTACTATTAGCAATCAACAGGCCAGACTGCCAGTTTCTGTCTGAGGAGGTGTCGATACGCATGGTGTCAGATCGCGCACTCGAAGTACTCCGCGTCATCGTTCAGGACTACATCGACTCCAAAGAACCAGTGGCCTCGAAGGCTATTGCTGATCGCCACGGGTTTGGGGTGTCAGCGGCCACTATTCGCAACGACATGGCGCTGTTGGAGGAGGAGGAGCTGATCACCGCTCCGCACACCTCGGCAGGCCGCATACCCACCGACAAGGGATATCGAGTCTTTGTGGATCAACTGGCCGGGGTGAAGCCACTGACCTCTGCGCAGCGCCGGGCCATCGAGCAGTTTTTGAGCGAATCCGCCGACTTGGATGACACACTGACCCGGACGGTGCGTTTACTGTCTCAACTCACCAACCAGGTGGCTATTTTGCAGTATCCGAGCTTGAGTGTGGCGACCGTTCGCCACGTGGAGTTGCTTCCGATGGGAACTCACCGGGTGATGACGGTCCTGATCACCGATGGCGGTTCCGTGGACCAAAACATTGTGGAGTGCCCGCAGGAATTAGACGAGGAAATCATCGGGGAGTTGCGAGCCCACCTGAACCAGCAGCTCGTGGGAGTGTCTCTCGCGCAGATGCCCGCCAAGCTCCGCACCCTCCCCACCACGGTGTCTCCGCGCCGTCGGGAGTTGGTGGAGGCGCTCACTGATGCCCTCCTGCATGCAGTCGAGGGCCACCGCTCGGATCGGATGCTGATGGCCGGTGCTGCCAACCTTGTGCGCGGTGAACACGATTTTGCGTCCTCTGTGTACCCGGTGCTGGAGGCCATCGAACAGCAGGTGACCTTGCTCAAGCTGTTTACCGAAATGAAGTGGGAATCCGACGAGGTTCAGGCCCGAATCGGACGAGAGAACGAGGGTCCTTTCGCCGAAACCGCCGTGGTGGCCTCGACCTATCACTCGGGCTCTGACCACAACGCTACCCTCGGGGTGGTGGGTCCCACCCGGATGGATTACTCGAGCAACATGACCGCAGTCCGCGCCGTCGCCAGCTATCTCACGCGACTGCTCGGACCGAACGAATCAGAAAGAGCGTAATTAGGCGTGAGTGTTGATCATTACGAAGTCCTCGGTGTTGCACGAGAGGCCACCCCGGAGGACATTAAGAAGGCCTACCGCAAGCTGGCCCGAGAACTTCACCCCGACGTCAATGACGCCAAGGACGCTGAGGAGCGCTTCAAGCAGGTCACCCACGCCTACGAGGTCCTCTCAGACCCCGAGCAACGAGCCAGCTATGACATGGGAGGCCAAGCCGGGTTTGGCGGTTTTGGGCCTTTTGGCGACATTTTCGAAACTTTCTTCGGTCAGGGCGGATCCCAGCGCGGTCCCCGCTCCCGGAAGGAACGCGGCCAGGATGCCCTGCTCCGTGTCGACGTGGATCTCAAAGACGTAATTTTTGGTGTCACCCAAACCCTCGAGGTGGACACCGCTGTGGTGTGTGAGTCCTGTGACGGGTCGTGCGCCTCACCGGGAACACAGGCCCGCCGCTGCGATATTTGTGGTGGCACCGGGTCGCTCCAGCGCACGGTTCGCTCGGTGCTTGGCAACATGGTCACCCAGAGCCCCTGTGGAAGTTGCCGCGGTTTCGGGGAGGTTATCGATAGCCCCTGTCCTACCTGTGCCGGGCAGGGTCGGGTTCGAGCGACCCGGTCGCTCTCGGTCGATATTCCCGGAGGTATCGAGACGGGGCAGCGTATTCACCTCCCCGGCCAAGGCGAAGTCGGACACGGCGGTGGACCCTCGGGAGATCTCTATCTCGAGTTCACCGTTCGCGGCGACAAAATCTTCTCCCGCTCGGGTGATGACATCATCGCCACCCTCGAAGTCGATGTCTTGGACGCCATCGAGGGTATTGATGTGAGCGTGGAAGCCCTCGATGGTGAGGTCACCATTCCTGTGAAGCCTGGAACACAAAGCGCCGACATCATCACGGTAAAAGGTCGCGGTGTGACCAAGCTTCGAGGCAATGGTCGAGGCGACCTCCGCCTGGGCGTGCAAGTCCTGACACCGGCGAAACTAGGCGCCAAGGAAGCCGAATTGATCACCAAGCTTCGGGCACTTCGAAAGCCCGCTCCGCCCACGCTGGCGGGTGCGCAACAGGGTGTGTTCCAAAAATTCCGCGACCGACTCTTCGGGGGATAACCTCCGTGGCCCACCTGTATTACGTGCCACCGGGCGAAACCCTGGAACAAGGCGTGAGCGTTCGACTCCAGGGCGATGAGGCCCGTCACGCAGCGAGTGTGAGCCGTTTGGCGGTGGGTGAAGACATCTCGGTGGGTGACGGGGCGGGAGTCCTCGCCACAGCTCGCGCCACTGCCGTTAGCCCCAAAGAAGTTCTCCTCGAGGTGTTAGCCACCAGCACTCATCCGCCCCACACCCCCGAGGTGTGGTTGGTGCAGGCACTCGCCAAGGGTGACCGGGACGAATTGGCTATTCAAACCTGCACAGAGCTTGGTGTTGATCGGATTATCCCGTGGCAAGC
>JAQBZV010000114.1 GCA_027728145.1 Actinomycetota bacterium
CCAGGTGGGACTGTTGCTGGTCTTGTTGGCTCCCGGTGTGGCACTCTCGCTGACCACCGCTCACGAAGCGGGTGGTGACGTAGAGAGTGTGTTGGGAGCAAAACCATTGCTGTTTGCTGGCCAGCTGGTCATCGTCCCCCTGTACACCGTGTTCCTCTCCGGTGGCGTGCTGGGGTTCGCTGATCTTCCTCCGACTTTTGTCGTCATAGCCGGCATCATCGTCGCGCCCTCTCTCGTGGCACTCGCCCTCCAGTGGGGGATGACCCGGTCTGCTGCTCTTCAGAAAACGCGCACCCCCCTCACTCATGCCCGTGTTCCCGTGATCGCACTGGCGGTCACGCTGGTGCTCTGGAATCAGGTGCCAGCCCACGTGGAAGAGCTCGAAGAGCTCTACCGCGTGGTGCCACTGTTCTTCTCGTTCCTGGTGCTCCTGGCACCCTTGGGGCTCCTGGCGGGAATCCTCGCAAGCCTCACCATTCCCGAAAAGCGGGCCATCATGATCGTGGGAGCCGGTCGTGGCGGGGTGATCATGTTGCCGATCAGCCTCGCGCTGGACCAGGACGTGTGGGGGCTGGTTCCCCTCGTGGTGATTACGCAACTCACTCTCGAGGTGCTCGGCATGATGGTCTATCGCACCATCGTCCCTGAGCTTGTTCCCTCAGACTCGCGTTAGTGCAGCTCAAATCTGGGGGCGATACCCTCAAAGAATGACATCCGTCACGGTGAAGGCTCCCGGCAAAATCAACCTGGCTTTGCACGTGGGACCGAAGGACTCTGCGGGCTATCACGACCTGCTCACCGTGTTCCAGGCCGTTAATGTGTGGGAGACCCTCACCGCGGAGGATGCGCCAGAGTTTTCCCTCACGGTGACTGGTGATGTTGTCTTGGATGAGATCCCCCTGGATGAGAACAACCTGGTCATCCAGGCGGCACGAGCTGCGCAGAGAGTCACTGGACACGGTGGGGCGGCTGCGTTTCACGTGGACAAGAAAGTCCCAGTCGGTGGAGGAATGGCCGGCGGCTCCGCCGATGCGGCCGCTGCACTGATTGCCGTCGATGCTCTGTGGGGGACGAACCTTTCACAAGTGCAGCTGTTGGAGCTTGCCTCCGAGCTCGGATCTGACGTGCCCTTCATGCTCGAGGGTTACACCCAGATTGGTCGGGGTCGCGGCCACCTGCTGGAGGGGGTGGAATCGTTGCCGTTTTTCTGGGTGGTTGTTCCCCAGCCCCTGCACCTCTCAACACCGCTGGTGTATTCGACCCTGGATGAGCTTCGAGGGGACAGCGCGCCCGCGCTACCTACGGCACCTTCGCAGGCTTTGCTGGATGCTCTGTTTGCCGGCGAGGCTCACGCGCTAGCCCAAGAGTTGGTCAATGATCTAGCGGCACCAGCGCTCACTCTGGCACCGCAGATTCAGAGCGTGCTGGATTCGGGAACGCGGTTGGGGGCTCTCGCCGGCATGGTCTCGGGGTCGGGTCCAACCTGCGTGTTCCTCGCCGAGGATGCAGATCACCAAGCTCGCCTGGCCGATGGTTTTGACGCCGAAGGACACTACGTTCTGCGCGCTAGCTCTCCTGCGCGGGGAGCTCATCGACTTCGGCGCTAGGTTCCTTCTGGAACAGGCTGACCAGCACCAAGTAGATCGCCCCCGCCACTAAGAAGATGTCGGCAACATTGCCGACGAAGAAGCCGGCGTAGTCGATGAAGTCGACAATGTGTCCCACCGCAAAGCCTGGGTCTCGAAACAATCGGTCACCCAGGTGACTAATCGCACCGCCGAGAAGTGCTGCAACCCCGACGCCCCACCAGGCGTTGGGAACACGAAAAGCAAAGATGGTGAGCCCGATGACGGCGGCGCCGGCCAAGATGGTCAACACCCAGGTGTAATCCGCAGCGAGACCAAAGGCAGCACCCGGGTTATAGACCAGGCGCCAGCCCAGCACATCCCCGATGACCGGGGTGTATTCGCGAAACTCGAGTGTGGTCTCCGCCCACCACTTGGTGGCCTGGTCCACCACCACAATCACAATCGCAGAAATCCCGATCCACCAACGAAGGGCGGGGCGTGACGTGGTGGCAGTGCTCACAGTCTCTCCTGGCTTTTGGCAACCCCCGCAGTATTCCATGCGGGGGTGAGCGATTGCTCTATCGGTTCTCCACGTTGAGGCTGAGAGTCCGAAGCGCCCTCGCCACACTGGCCTGTTCGGCGGGTGCGAGAGCGGTGATCAGGGAGTGCTCGGCGGCGATCAGGGTTGAGAACGCGAGATCCACCGCATCTCGACCAGAGGGCATGAGGCGGACCACCACACCCCGACCATCGTCGGGGTCCGATGAGCGAGTGATGAGCCCCCGGGCCTCGAGCTTTCGCAATCGATGCGTCATCGCCCCCGAGCTGACCAGGGTCTCTGACATCAAGCTTTTGGGGCTCAGCTGGTAGGGGGGTCCGGCTCGGCGCAGTGCCGCCAATACGTCAAACTCCCACGACTCCAGGTGGGAGGCCTTGAAGGCTTCCCTGCGGTATTTATCGACTCGCCTCGCAATGCGTGTCACCCGGGAGAGGACCTCCAGTGGGGTGATGTCCAGATCGGGGCGCTCCCGCGACCATGCATCGACGATGCGGTCGACATCATCAGCGGGCGTGGTCATCACACCATTATCGGTCCTCTGGCAGACTAGGGGAGGCCTTAGGGCCTCTTCCGCCTTGGTGTAACGGCAGCACGACAGCCTTTGGAGCTGTTAGGTCTAGGTTCGAATCCTGGGGGCGGAGCCAGTGTTCTCCGCCAGTCTCAGCCCGCGAATCCCTGGGATGGGCTTAAATGAACGTATGAGCGATACATCGCTGGCCGTTGTGGTCCTGGCTGCAGGCCAGGGGACCAGAATGAATTCTTCGCGCGCGAAGGTGCTCCACGAGCTCTCCGGTGTTCCCCTGATTGGTCACGTTCTGGCCACCGCGGAAGCCCTGGAGCCAGCCCACCTGGCCGTCGTGGTCCGTCACCAACGAGATGACGTGGCAGAGGTTGTGGCGGAGAGTGCTCCGGGAGCACTCATCGTGGACCAGGACGAGGTTCCAGGAACAGGACGGGCCCTCGAAGTTGCCCTTGAGGCATTGCCGAAAGCTTTTTCGGGAGATGTGGTCGTCATCAGTGGCGACGTTCCACTCCTGGATTCAGACACCCTCAATGCCGTCATCACCCACCATCGCGATCAGGGGGCGAGTGCCACCCTGATCACCACGGTGTTGGAGGACCCCACCGGGTATGGCCGG
>JAQBZV010000115.1 GCA_027728145.1 Actinomycetota bacterium
CAGGGTTTCGTGTTTGTGGTGACTGAGGGTGGATATGCAAAGCGAACCGCAGTGGACCAATACCGCACCCAGCAGCGTGGCGGTCTGGGAATCAAGGTAGCGAAGCTTTCTGACACCAGGGGCGGCCTCGCCGGCGCCATGATCGTGGATGAGGACGACGAAGTGTTGATTGTCCTCGAGAGTGGCAAGGTTGTTCGGTCCGGTGTTTCGGAAGTTCCCGCCAAAGGCCGCGACACCATGGGCGTTGTGTTCGCTCGTCTTGCGGAGGAGGACAAGGTCCTCGGCATTGCGCGGAACCAAGAGCGCGACCTCGCGGAGGTCGAGGCGGACGAGAGTAGTAGTGTCGTGGAAGCACAAGAGCCCGCCGCCGAGAAAGAATCTGCTGATGAGTGAAATCCCGATAGTTCAGCCTGAAGGCCGCAAGGCAAAAAGCTCATCACCGCAGGTGAAGCAGGTTCGTTTGAACCTTGTCTATGTGGACGTTTGGTCTGCGGTTAAAGTCTCGTCTCTGGTTTCCCTGGCTGTCTCGATCACGGTTTTCCTGGTCGTCATCCTGTCCTGGCTGTTGCTGAACACTGTCGGCGTCATTGGGGCGCTTGAGGGAATTGTGGGCGACATCCTGGGGGATGGAGGGGGAGCAATTCTCGCTTTGCTGAGCTTTGGCCAGGTCACTCTGTTGGCCTTTGTCGGTGCTCTCATCAACCTGGTGTCACTCACGGTCCTGGGTTCGTTGGGCGCCGTCCTCTATAACGCGATTGCCAGACTGACGGGCGGTCTGACAGTGGGGTTCACCAACACCTAGTCGATTGGGCTTGATGCGCACCTGTGCGCTAATGTCGTATGCGGTCTAGGGGGCTATAGCTCAGGCGGTTAGAGCGCTTCGCTGATAACGAAGAGGTCCCAGGTTCAAGTCCTGGTAGCCCCACGCACAACTAAAAACATGAGGGGCCTTAGCTCAATTGGTAGAGCGCCTGCTTTGCAAGCAGGAGGTCAGGGGTTCGATTCCCCTAGGCTCCACGACAAAGTTTAGAAATTAGTCGGCAAAGGGTCGACTCCCCCATTCTCCGCCAGCAACTCCCTTGATTTAGAGCCCCAGGAGGGGCGTTTATTGAGGGAGTTTTTGCTTATTGTGCAATTGAATGTGCAATGTCGACCGATTGTATTCGGAGGATTCCGCTTGCGAGCCAATGACGACGACAGAATGAAGGGTAGAAGAACGACGGTATCAACCACCGGCACCCTTTCTCTAGCAGGCACAGTCTAGGGCTGGGTGACAGGGTCTCGGAGGGTTGTGTGAGGACATAGCTCGGGTGGCGCGAGGAGGCTTTGTTTCTCGACTACGCTGACCTGGTGTCTCGTAAAGCTTTGCTCCTTTTCCTCTCGGTAGGGACCATTTGGGGCACTCCCTACTTCTTCATCGCGATCGCGATAGAGGATTTCCAAACCCCGAGCATTGTTTTCCTCAGGGTGTTGCTCGGAGCCCTGATCCTAATGCCCATTGCCATTAGTCGGGGAATGATTCGAGCGACCCTGAAAGCCTGGCCCGCAGTTCTTGCGTTCGCGGTATTGGAAATGGTCGGGCCGTGGTTCTTGATCACCGAGGCGGAGAGGACCATCAGTTCAAGCCTCGCAGGCCTGCTTATCACCACGGTGCCCTTTATTGCAGCTTTTTTGGTAGGACTTTTGGGGGACAAATCCGCATGGCACCCGCTGACGATTTTGGGGCTCGTTGTGGGGTTTGCCGGAGTCCTCGCTCTCGTAGGGATCGACGTATTTTCCGGCGATCTTGTCCTGACGCCCGTGTTGATGATGTTGGCCGCGGCGGTCGGCTATGCAATCGCACCGATTATTGCCAACCGGATGCCCTCTGAGGTCCCCACGTTGGGAGTGATTGCGGTATCACTGACGATGGTCACGCTAATTTACGCTCCGTTTGCTGCGCTGAGCTTGCCCGAGGACATTGCCGCACAACCGAGCCTCGAAGCGTGGACATCAGTTGTCATTCTTGGGGCGGTGTGTTCTGCGCTCGCCTTCGTGATCTTCTTTGCCGTGATTCGCGAGATTGGTCCGGCGCGTGCAAGCCTCATCACCTATGTGAACCTTGCGGTAGCAGTAGTGTTGGGAGTTTTCTTCCTGGGCGAGCAGTTGACTACAGGTGTTTTTGTGGGGCTTCCCCTGGTGGTCGCGGGAAGCTACTTGGCGAGCCGCCGCCGGCAGGCTTTTGTGCGCAAAAAGCTCCGGAAAGACCAGGAGATTCCCGAAACCCTCTAGTTCTCGGTTTCGGAGCGGTGGCGCTCGGTAATGGTTGAGTACAAGCCGATAGCGACCAGCAGAATCAGGACCAAGGCTGGGGTAAAGTCCCCGATCAACCAGGCCGGAGTTAAGGCTTCCACTTCCCACCCGGCGTAGTCGTAGTTGTAGTCGCGGAGCTCTTCAAAAGATCCAGCGCCAAACACAAAGGCCATCACGGACACCACGGCACCGAAAGCAATCGATAGTACGAAATTGAGGTTCCACGCGCCACTCGCCCACGCCGTTCTCGGACGGGGGGCAGCAGGTTTCTCGGCTTTAGCGAGTCGTGCGTAGCGGGTGCCGAGAATGATGCCGGCCGCGATGATGACCTGGATGATGACCCAGACCCAGGCTTCCAGAGAGGTTCCCGTGACGTCATAGACGACGAGTCCGAAAATGACGGCTATGGCCGCGGCGATGATGGGGATGGCATAGCCAAGTCCCAGAGCTTTTTGCCTCACATCGAGTCTGTTCTTCTCGGTGCTGTTGGTATCAGCCCTATCGTCCCGGAACACGAAGGCAAAAAGAAGAACCGTCACGACCAGTGCTGTGGCCAGCACAATAGGAAGATACACGCCGAGCAGACGCTCCATGAGAGAGCCCTCCGCGGTGGCGCCTCCAAACGCCCCAAAGAACGTGGCCAGCGCAAAGATGGCACCACCCGCAAGAGCAATAATGACGGCTAGGTTGCTAAACCTGTACGCCGCTAGCGTCAGACCCTCGGGGGTTGGTTGAGATGCCTTCTGTGCGGCGGATAGGGTCAAGCCTCGCAGTGATGTGAGGGAGAAAGCCGCTATTCCCCCTAGATAGAGGTATGTGGAGGGCCGTATGACGGGTCCGTCATTCAGCCAGACGCCTTGGGCGTCGAGTTCAGGGTGGACGAAAAGATTTGACCAGGCAGCAAACATAAAGAAGAC
>JAQBZV010000116.1 GCA_027728145.1 Actinomycetota bacterium
AAACCACGTCCCGTTTTGGGGCACGGCTTGAGCCCTTCAACCAGGTGGATGCGATGTTTTATGAGGGCAAGAGTCTGGACATCATTCAGCAGGCCGAATCCCTGGGCTCCCACAGCCAAGCTATTGGCAAGGACTACGGCAAATACACCTGCGCGATGGTGATGGTGGAGACCGCGGACAAACTCACCGATCACGACTACCAGCCCGCCCACTACTCGCTCCTGCTCGGGGGCCTCCGGGCTTTGGCCGCGGGCGATCACGACTCCAGCCTGATTGTGGACTCCTACCTGCTGCGAGCACTCGCGCTTGCCGGCTGGTCACCAAGCCTCGATACCTGCGCGGTCACCGGCGATGCCGGAGACCACAGTGCCTTTGCGGTGGACTTGGGGGGAGTGGTCTCCGACGAGGTGGCACCGCCGGGATCCCCGCGCTTGCGAGAGGGGTCTAAAGTTCTGTTGCAGTCGCTGTTAGAGGGGGACTGGCCTGTGGCCGAGGACTCAGATGCTGTGACAAGGTCCCAAGCATCAGGCTTGATTGCCGCCTACACGCAGTACCACCTGGAGCGTCACGTGAAATCCCTCGCCCACCTCGATCGCACGCCCTCTAGCAGCACGAGTAAGGCTGTGTCGTGAGTTCTGAGGAATTCCTGCCCCTGGATTGGACCGGGGAGACCCCACCGCCCTTTGATCGGGAGAAGATTCCTGCCCACGTTGCGCTCGTCATGGATGGCAACGGTCGCTGGGCCAACGCGAGAGGTTTGCCTCGGGTGGAGGGTCACAAAGCCGGGGAGGCTGCGCTATTGGACGTGGTTGCGGGAGCCCTCCAAGCTGGGGTGTCACACCTCTCGGTGTATGCGTTTTCGACCGAGAACTGGAATCGCTCCCCCGAGGAGGTGCGATTCCTGATGGGGTTCAATCGGGACGTGTTGAGGCGCAGGCGAGACCAACTCCACCACTGGGGGGTTCGGGTGCGCTGGTCAGGTCGCAGACCCAAGCTCTGGTCCAGTGTGATTAAAGACCTGGAGGCGGCGGAGAAACTCACCGCCGCCAACACCGCGCTGACGCTCACCATGTGTGTGAACTACGGCGGCCGAGCAGAAATTATCGATGCGATGCGGGGAATTGCCGGTGCGGTGGCGAAGGGTTCCCTTACGCCTGAGCGCATTACCGAGAAAACCCTCGCCCGACACCTCTATGTGCCCTCACAGCCCGATGTTGACCTGTTTGTGCGAACCTCCGGTGAGCAAAGAACGAGCAACTTTATGCTCTGGCAGAGCGCGTATGCGGAGATGGTGTTCCTGGACACCCTGTGGCCGGATATGAACCGCACCGCTCTCTGGGAGGCGATGAGCCAATACCAAACCAGGGCGAGACGCTTTGGTGGGGCTGTGGACCAACCGAAGACAGGGAACAAAGCCTCTAGCTAAGATAGAGACTCTGTGCCGGGGGATTCCGGTCACAAACCAAGGGAGCACCATCAGTGGCAGCCACAAGCAAGCTGGATAACGTCGTCGCGCTCGCCAAGCGCCGAGGCTTTGTCTTCCAGTCCGGTGAAATCTATGGTGGTTCTCGCTCCGCCTGGGATTACGGTCCCCTGGGCGTTGAGCTCAAGGAAAACATCAAGCGTCAGTGGTGGCGGCGGATGGTGCAGTCCCGCGCCGATGTCGTGGGGTTGGACTCGGCTGTCATCCTCCCGAAGGCCGTCTGGGAGGCCTCCGGGCACGTCGAGGTGTTCTCTGACCCTCTGGTGGAGTGCCTCAGCTGTCACAAGCGCTATCGCGCTGACCACCTGCTCGAGGAGTTTGAAGAAAAAAAGGGCCGGGCTCCGGAGAATGGGCTTGCCGACATTGCCTGCCCGCACTGTGGCAACAAAGGAAAGTTCACGGAGCCAAAGGCCTTCAGTGGACTGCTGAAGACTTATTTGGGGCCGGTGGATGATGAGGCCGGAATGCACTATCTTCGCCCAGAAACCGCCCAGGGCATCTTTGTGAACTTCAACAACGTCGTCTCGACCGCCCGGATGAAGCCACCCTTTGGCATTGCGCAGATCGGCAAGAGCTTCCGCAACGAAATCACCCCGGGAAACTTTATTTTCCGCACCCGTGAGTTTGAGCAGATGGAGATGGAGTTCTTCGTCAAGCCTGGCGAGGACGAAACCTGGCACCAGTACTGGATTGATGAGCGCTTTGCCTGGTACACGGACTTGGGTATTAATCCAGAGAACCTGCGGTTGTATGAGCACCCGAAAGAGAAGCTGTCGCACTATTCCAAGCGGACTGTGGATATTGAGTACCGCTTTGGCTTTCCCTCGGGAGAGTTCGGGGAACTCGAAGGGGTTGCCAACCGAACAGACTTCGATCTCTCCACCCACAGCAAGCACTCCGGGTCTGACCTCTCCTTCTTTGACCAATCCCTGGACGAGCGCTGGACTCCGTATGTCATCGAGCCAGCCGCGGGGCTCACGCGATCCCTGATGGCGTTCCTGGTGGACTCCTACCATGAGGACGAAGCCCCCAACTCTAAGGGCGGCGTGGACACGAGAACTGTGTTGCGCCTGGATCGTCGCCTCGCGCCGATCAAGGTTGCTATCTTGCC
Organism: Actinomycetota bacterium; assembly: GCA_027728145.1. Classification (GTDB taxonomy): domain Bacteria; phylum Actinomycetota; class Actinomycetes; order Actinomycetales; family Microbacteriaceae; genus Pontimonas. Next base: position 2,595 of record JAQBZV010000116.1, read on the forward strand.
TCTGTCCCGAAACGAACAGCTTTCTCCGCTGGCCCAGAAAGTCGCCGATGACCTGCGCCAATACTGGAGCGTCGAGTTTGATGACGCCGGAGCTATCGGCCGGCGTTATCGACGCAACGACGAAATTGGAACCCCCTTTGCCGTCACCGTGGACTTTGAGTCCCTGGAGGACAATGCGGTCACTATTCGCGAACGTGACACGATGAGCCAAGAGCGGGTGTCCCTGGACAAGCTTCGGGATTACCTCGCCGCAGCTCTTGTAGGGGCGTAATCGTGGCGGGGCCGGCACTCGCCCAGAAGCCGTTGTCTATCGGCCCGCTGGAGCTTGACGTCCCCGTTGTCCTCGCACCGATGGCGGGCATTACCAACACGGCGTTTCGGAGACTGTGTCGCGAATATGGTGCTGGGCTCTACGTCAGCGAAATGATCACCAGCCGGGCGCTGGTGGAGAAAACCCCCACCAGCTTGCGCCTGATTAAGCACCACGAGTCAGAAGTTCCCCGCAGTATCCAGCTCTACGGTGTGGAGCCCACCACCATTTCGGAAGCTATTCGCTTCCTGGT